>JAZNLY010000001.1:0-7170 GCA_045579305.1 Candidatus Fimenecus sp.
GTTGTATCTTTATTAATATGAACAAATTCAATATCCATCATATTTGCCCAATCTTTCATCTGCTCTGCAGTAACATCATAACTAAGAACAGTATGATGAGCACCACCTGCTGTAATCCAGCATTCAATACCTGTTTCCAAATCCGGCATTGCTCTCCACATTACACGAGCAACAGGAAGATTTGGCATTTCCATAATTGGTTTAACACATTCAATATCCTGACAGATAAGACGAAGACGACCACCCATATCAACAAGGCTTACAACAATAGCACTACCTGCTTTACCTTCAAAAACAAGACGAGCAGGGTCTTTTTCGTTCATACCGATTCCAAGGTGATGAGTTTCAATTCTTGGCTTATCAGCTGCCATTGACGGACAAACTTCGAGCATATGAGCACCAAGGCTGTATTCTTCGCCTTCAACAAGGTGGTATGTATAGTCTTCCATAAATCCTGTACCACCGTTTTTGCCCTCTGCCATTGCTTTCATAATAGCAGTCATAGCAGCAACTTTCCAGTCACCTTCACCGCCATAACCATAGCCAAGAGCCATCAAATGCTGGCTTGCAAGACCAGGAAGCTGTTCCATACCGTAAAGGTCCTGGAATGTATTTGAGAATGCCATACAACCTTCTGAATCAAGCATTTTCTTCATTGCGATTTCTTCACGAGCCTGATAACGGATTGCATCGATATTATCTGTTGCAAAATCATATTCAGCCTTATATGTATCCATTAAAGCATCTATTTCAGCATCAGTTATTTCATTCATAACCTTAACAAGGTCACCAACAGCCCAAGTATTAACCTGCCAGCCAAGTTTTGCCTGAACTTCAACTTTATCGCCTTCAGTAACAGCAACTTCACGCATATTGTCACCGAAACGCATTACTTTAAGTTCTTTACTTACAGCAACACCAACTGCTGAACGCATCCAATCACCAAGACGAGTGCGAACTGAATCCTTTGTCCAATGACCTGCAATAACTTTACGAGGCATACGAAGTCTTGCTGCAATGAATCCGTGTTCACGGTCACCATGAGCAGCCTGATTAAGATTCATAAAGTCCATATCGATTTCTTCGTTTGGAATTTCAACATTGTACTGAGTTGCCAAATGGCAATATGGTTTCTGTAAATCTACAAAACCGTTAACCCACATTTTTGATGGGCTGAATGTATGACACCAAGTAATAATACCAGCACACTTTTTGTCATAATTTGCTTCTCTTACAACATCTGTAATTTCTTTATTAGTCTTTGCAGTTACCTTATAAACAACTTTACAAGGAAGAGTGCCTGATGCATTAAGTTCATCAACCATTTCCTGTGCACGAGCTGCAACTGTTTCTAAAACTTCAGGACCATAAAGGAACTGACTACCTACTACAAACCAAAACTCATAATTCTTTAAACTCATAATATTTTTCTCCTTATCTTAAGTTATCAATAGCAGCTTTTTCCACTGCAACTGCTGACTCATATCTCTTAATATATGCATTAAAGCCATCAACATCTGCTTTATCAGGTTCAATTACACTTGCTTTATACTCAACAAATACTCTGTTCTCAAGGTAATCTTCAAGAACTTCATTCTCGCTCTTATTTACCATATATGCAGCAAGAAGAGCAATACCCCAAGCACCGCCCTCACCTGCTGTTTCCATAACTGCAACAGGAGTATTAAGAGCACCCGCCATAAGTTTCTGTCCTACAACAGGAGTTTTGAAAAGTCCGCCATGACCTAAAAGCTTTTCTATCTGAACATTCTCTTTATCGAAAAGGATATTCATACCAAGACGAAGTGTTGCCATTGTACCATAAAGCTGTGCTCTCATAAAGTTTGCAAGACTGAATTTACTGTCAGGCATTCTTACAAGTAATGGTCTGCCTTCTGCAGTTTCTGTTACAGGTTCACCTGAATAGTAATTGAAACTGATAATTCCGTTACAATCTGTATCACCCTTAAGTGCCTCGGCATAAAGCATATCATAAAGTGCAGGTTTATTTACTTCAACACCAGAGTTCGCAAGAACTTCTGCAAAAAGTTTTACATAAGCATCAAGGTCAGATGTACAAGTATTACAATGCACCATAGCAACAGGCTTACCTGTTGGAGTTGTGACCATATCAATTTCTGTATAAACATCTGAAAGTGCCTTATCAAGGACTATCATACCGAAAATTGATGTACCTGCTGAAATATTACCTGTTTTTGCAGCAACACTGTTTGTTGCAACCATTCCTGTTCCTGCATCACCTTCAGGAGGACAAAGTGGACAACCAACTTCCAATTCACCGGTTGGGTCAAGAAGTAATGCACCTTCTTTTGTAAGTGCACCTGCATTATCACCTGCAACAAGAATTTTGGGAAGAATATCAAGTAGTTTCCAGTTATATCCTTTATCAGAAATTTTAGCATCAAAATCTGCTACCATTTTTTCGTCGTAGCAATTTTTGGTGCTATCAATCGGGAACATACCAGCCGCTTCACCGATACCTATTACTTTTTCATCTGTAAGCATCCAGTGTACATAGCCTTCAAGCGTTGTTAAGAAATCGATTTCCGGAAGATGGTCTTCGCCGTTTAAAATTGCCTGATATAAATGAGCAATACTCCAACGCTGTGGAATATTAAACTTAAAAAGTTCTGTTAATTCTGCCGCAGCCTGTTCAGTGATGGTGTTTCTCCATGTTCTGAATTCTGCAAGTTGCTTTCCATCCTTTGAGAATGGGAGATAACCATGCATCATAGCAGAGAATCCCATAGATTTTAACTTTGTAAGTTTCACTCCGTACTTTTCAAAAACATCATCTTTAAGATTCTTGTAAGCATCCTGAAGTCCTGTCCAGACGTCATCCAAATGATATGTCCACACACCATTTTCAAAACGATTTTCCCAACCATGGCTACCCGATGCAATCGGATTATGTTTTTCATCAATCAAAACGGCTTTGATTCGTGTTGAACCCATTTCAATACCCAACACAGCATTACCACTTTCAATTGTATTTTTTATAGTCTGAATATCCATTTTACATATCTCCTGACTGTAAAAATTTTCATAATATTATAACATTTTAATACAAATATATCAATATAATCAGAGCAAATAACTCATTTCAACTTCATTAAATTCAAACTCACTTGTTGGTGCGATAGTCTTTACAAAATCGAGAATCTCATCATAACTTGCAGTTTTTATATCAATTCGAGAAACATTCTGATTAAAAATTCCCCATTGACTGCCCGCATTGAATGTTTTGTAAGTCCATTTAGTACGATTTATATCACAGAATTTATAAAGCATCTGAGCAAAATACTCATAGTCACCATTGTTGTATTCACCATTATAAACAGCAACACCATATTCTTTTCTGATTTTACGAAGTTCATTTACACGATAGTTTATCATATTTCTATCTCTGTCATAAACATGCAATTGATACATCACATTTTTATATCCACATTCTTCCGGATTTGGTAAAACCGCTGTTGACCATATTCCTTCAAATGCAATTATATGATTAATATCAATTTCACGGATTGCTTTATAAAGAATGTCGTATGCTTTATTTGTCTGTGCAACTGCTTCATCACTTTCTGCCTGCCAGGAATAAGGACCATCATATCCGCTGTTATTCTGTGGTTCATTGAGAAGGTCATAAGCGGCAATTACTTTATTATCCTTATACCTTTCAGCAATAGTTGTCCAGAGTTTGACACAAGTGTCCATTTTTTCTTTAACTTCGTAAAGTTCGTTTCTGCCTGCTTTGCCTGTGCTATGATTTTTACTCTGTCCACCCGGTGCACCATGCATATCAAGAATTATATAAATTCCATACTTCTCGCATGTTTCTATAAGCCAATCAATTCTTTCAAAGCCTGGATTTACGTCATGATTTTCTGTAAGCCACGTACCATCTTCATTCATAAAGTTGCGATACCAGAATGGTACACGGACACAGTTAAATCCAAGTTTTTCTATCTGTGCAATATCTTCTTCTGTAATAAAGTTATCCATAAATGCTTTTTCAATTTCGGCTGTATTTTCAGAACCAAATCGTTGGGTAAGCACTTCAAGTGTATCATAATGTGCCCAATCGTCAGTATATTCAGGGACAAATCCCATCCACGTTTCCCACAAAAGCCAGTTGCCAAGATTTACACCTTCAAGTACAATCTTTTTACCATTTTCATTGACAACATAACCTTTTTTATTTACTGAAAGCATACTCATTTCGTATGTGTTTTCAAAATCGTATTCTGTCAAAGGTTTTACATCAGGCGTTATGCCTATTCCAAGTAATGACAGAAGAACTGAAATAATCAAAGAAATTGATGTGATGATTTTCATAAAGCATCTCTCCTTTTCTTTATTATATTTGATATTATTTCTTTTTTCAATACAAAAAGAAATTCCGCCTCCAAAGAGACGGTAAATTACTTATTTTATTGCATCAAACCATTCGTTTTCACGAAAGCCAACAAGAATTTTGTTTTCTGTTATAAAAATTGGTCTTTTAACAAGCATTCCGTCTGTTGAGAGAAGTTTTAATTGCTCCTCTTCACTCATTTCGGGAAGTTTACTCTTTAAATCCATTGATTTATACAAAAGTCCACTTGTATTGAAAAATTTCTTTAATGGTAAACCACTTTTTACATACCATAATTTCAATTCCTCAAAAGTAGGGTTATTTTCCTTAATATGACGAGCTGTAAAACTAACTCCATTATCAACAAGAAAATTCTTTGCTTTCTGGCAAGTTGTACATTTAGGGTATTCTATAAAAAGCATATTTACACCTTATTTCTTTTTACAAACAAAACAGAGCCATCCACCGTCTTCATATCTTTCAATGATTTCGAAGTTATTATCGTGGAATGCTTTTGTTACTTCTTCTTCACGTGGTTCGATGATACCTGATGTTATAAACACACCGTCATCTTTAAGAAAATCACCAACTTGTGATGAGAAAAGAATAATAATATCTGCAACAATATTTGCAACAACAACATCAAATGTACCTGTTACTTTATCAACAAGGTTACCATTGAGAATATTGTATTTTGGTGCGTTGAATCCATTGACTTTGCCATTTTCAATAGCTGTTTTAACTGCTAATTTATCAATATCAACACCGGTTGCATTATCAGCTCCCATCAAAAGAGATGCCACTGACAAGATACCGCTGCCACAACCACAGTCAAGAACACTGTCACCTGTTTTAATATGTTTTTCAAGAGTTTCAAGACAAAGACGTGTTGTATTGTGTCCGCCACTGCCGAATGCAAGCCCTGGCTCAATGCTTAACACTGCTCTGCCCTCTGCATCATAATCATCAATCCACAGTGGACGGATAAGAAGCTTTTCACCAATTTTCATTGGTTTGAAATACTCTTTCCAATTATTTTCCCAATCTTCGTTTTTACATGGTTTATACTCGATTGAATGTGGAATCTTTTCACTTTCATATCTTTCTGTTAAAAATGAAATTGCCTCTTTGTAGTTTTCTTCTGGTGAGATATAAATGTGAACACAGCCTTTTGTTCTGTCCTTCGCAAGTAACTCCTCATCAATAAGGTCTATATTTGCAATTTCCCAAGCCTCTTCTTCAAGAGTGCGATAATCTTCAATATAGATACCATATGGCACAGCCATACTTGCAATATCTGCTGCACGGTCAATGTTTTCAGCATCAATTTCTATTTTTATTTCGGTCCAATCCATAATGATTCTCCTTTTGATAAACAAAAAGCAGAGATTACTCTCTGCCTTGTTTGCATTCTGACGATTCGATTATATCTGCTCTTTAACTTTAGCAGCCTTACCAACTCTGTCACGAAGATAATAGAGCTTGCTTCTGCGAACCTTACCGCGTCTGATTGTCTCTACCTTAGCAACATTTGGTGAATTTACAGGGAATACTCTTTCAACACCAACACCGTATGATACGCGACGTACTGTGAAAGTTTCTGAAACACCAGCACCCTTGCGAGCAATGATTGTTCCTTCGAATACCTGAATTCTTTCTCTTTCGCCTTCACGAATCTTAACGTGTACTTTAACAACGTCACCGACTCTGATTGCTGGATTTGCTTCTTTAATGCAATCCTGTGCCATTAATTTTAATGCGTCCATAACTAACCTCCGATAAAAATTTTTCAAGTGTTCGTACCGAAGTTCAGCAGAGGACCACCCGAGATAATAGTTATTTTGCTGCGGACTACCGCAAATGCTCAAATATAATATCACAAGTCTAGTGAAAATGCAAGAGTTTTTTTTAATTTTATAAAGAAACAATAACATTTTTACCTTGTTTTGTTTTTACATTTACAATTTCAAAATTTTTATACTGATTTGCTTTTTTTATAAGTGGTTTTATGTATTTATATTTTATTCTGAAAATAAAAGGAATCTTAAATACAAGAAATAATTTCAATATTCCAAAAGATAATCTGTTGGCAATAAGGGAATTAGGTATTTTTATACATTTTGTTTTTCCATTAGTTGGAAATACTACTTTCATTTTTCAACTACCACCCTAATATCGTCGCCATTCTGAGTTTTAACGGTAACTATTTCACCAATTACACCCATCTCTACCATTCTGAAAATACTTTCAAAATCAACGCCGCTTAAATCTACACCTGCAAAAAGACCTGAAATATTTTTACCTACATTAATAAGTTCTTTAACCAACAAATAAGGGAGATTAACTTTTATGTCGTCACCATTGGCAGTATCAACATATACTCTTAAAACAAGTTCATTTTCATTAACTTTTTCTGTTTTTTCTAATTTGACATTTGACTTAACTTCTTCATTTTTAAAGAGTTCGTCAATGCTGATGCCATAAAGATTTGCTATATTAGGTAATGTCATAATATCGGGACAAGCAATGTCGTTTTCCCATTTTGATACTGCCTGTGCTGACACACCTAATTTTTCTGCAACATAGTCCTGTGTAAATCCTGATTGTTTTCTGAGTTCATAAAGTTTCTTACCAATTGTTTTTTCCATCTGAATCTCTCCTTTGAAATTATTAACCGGTTACAACTGCATTGTATGAGCAAAAAATCAAAAAGTAAATAAAATAAAGGTTGATTTTTCATTTTTCAACTGTTAGTTGAGCAGATTTTGAGTATTTTAACATAATAAAAGTTG
>JAZNLY010000002.1:0-16909 GCA_045579305.1 Candidatus Fimenecus sp.
ATCACAGAATACAAAATTACTTACTAATTATATACAACAATAAAACTAAAGGACTTGACTTAATCGTCAGGTCCTTTTTGTATTACTTTGACAATGAATATATTTTAATTAATCTATTATGGTAGGGCGGTAGCTTGCTGCGCTGTTATCATTTGTACAACAAATTATAGTTTATCGGGAAAGTTTAATTCATAGATTATGGTAGGGCGGTAGCTTGCTGCCGCCGTTGTCATTTGTACAATAAATTATAATTTGTAGGGAAAGTTTAATTCATAGAATATGGTATGGCGGTAACTTGCTGCCACCGAAAAGCAACAGAGAATCCAACAACGGCGGGGTCAAGACCCCGCCCTACCGCTACACCATATTGGTTGTTCTTTAAAATCGCAACGCAGTTCCATAATTCTGAATTCTGCATTCAATCGACAAACTCCGATTTATAAAATTAACATCATATACAAAAACAGGGAACAGACCGGATGGTTTGTTCCCGTTTTCAATTAACTATGAAATTAAATTCTTATGCGTTGATACCGATGGTGATTATCTCGAACGGCTTATACTCTATGGTATTGGTTTCTTCCACTACATCTTCAAGGAAGTTGAGTATTTTCACCTTGCCACCCAGTTTGATTTTACCACGTCTGCCATTCTGCTCAGAAAGACGGATAACAATCATATGGCCTTTTTCACTCATCTTCATTGTCTGCATATAGAGTTCACCGAATGAGTTTTCGCAGGTCAAATCCGCTTTGCCTAATGGGATATTATATTCATAAGCGATATTGTTGATTTCTGCTTTCACAAAATCGTCACCATGAGGGTAAATCATATAACAGAATTCGTGGTGACCAAGGTCACTTGTAACATCAGGACGGATTGTAGCACGGAGAAGTGAAAGGCTCATTGAATTCTCAAGAAGTCCCACACCATATTTTGAGTCGTTGATAAGAGCAATACCACCGTCGGTTTCTGCCATATCAACCCATTTGTGATGACAAACCTCAAAACGAGCCTGTTGCCAGGTTGTATTTCTGTGAGTTTCTCTTTCCACAAAACCTGCACTTGTATCACAAACTGCTTTTCGTGTAAGCACATTACAGTCAAACTGTGCCTTTGCAAGGACGTGTTTTTCGTTCCAGTCAACGATATTTTCAACTTCAATACCACGAGAGCGACGGAAAACACGGATGATTCGTTTCCAGGTACTCTTTTCTGTGCCAAGAGTACAAGCAAAGGATACAACCTCCGAATTTTTCTCGATAGTTTTAAGTGGTGAAAGAATCTTAACCTCTACTTCCCTATCCTTGTAGTTAGGAAGAATGTCCCAGGCATCATAAACACCGGGGTTATCCTTGTAAAGTTTAAGCTTATTGAATTCACCATTCACCCATTCACGATTTAATTCTCTGTCATAAAGGCTTGCAATACTACCATCAGTATTAAACTCGATTTCATAGAATGGAGTCACAACCTTTTCACCGATTTAAAGCCATTCTTCGTTATATTCTTGCCTATTTATTTCTCCACAAGAAAGTGCAGGAAGATTCGGAATTACCCAGTTACCCTTCTGTCCGTAGCGGGTGCTTATTCCATTTTCATCAGGCACAAAAGTCAGATGTGTACGAGGAAAATTAAGAGAATTGAAATAATTTTCACCTGTTCCGATGATTTCATCTACTCTTTCCTCGATTTCCTCATAATCTGCCATAGCATCACGATAAACAGGAGTGATATGGCTTCCCGGTAAAATATCGTGGAATTGATTTATAAGTAATTTTTTATAAATTTCACGTATTTCTTCGTGAGGATAAGGTGCACCCTGAAGATGACGAAGAGTTGAAATAATTTCTGCCTCTCGGAGTTTATATTCAAGCTGTCGATTATAGCGCTTCATCTTTGACTTTGTGGTGAATGTGCCACGATGCATTTCAAGATAAAGCTCACCGTCCCATTTTGCGAGATTTTTATTATCCTTTAAATTTTTTTCAAGGAATTCCTGACCGCTGATGTGCTCGGTTTTTGGCATTACTGAAAGCTTATTGAAACGATGCATAACCTCAATCATTTCTTCAGTACAACCGCTACCGCCATCACCATAACCAAACATAGACATAGTCTGTCCGCCCTGATTTTTATCCTGATACGCTTCCCAGTTTTCCTGAATCTGTGACGGCATATTCCAGGTTATAAAGTGAGTCGGTGGCACGCAGGCATAAACCTCGCTACCGTCAATACCCTTCCAGATAAAGTTGTTATGTGGGAATCTGTTTGTATCATTCCATGTTGACATCTTGTTAGAAACAAAATAGTCAACACCACTCTTTTTAAGAATCTGTGGCAAAATCCAGGAGTTGCCGAAAACATCGGGCAACCAACAGTTTTTGACTGTTTTTCCGAATTTTTCACGGAAATAGTGCTGACCATACATGAACTGACGAATCAGGCTTTCAGCACAAGGAATATTACAATCCGGCTCAACATACATAGCACCGACCGGTTCAAACTGACCATTTGCAATCTTCTGTTTTAATTCTTCAAACACATCAGGATAATACTTTTCGAGCATTTCATATGTATACGCCTGAGTATGAGTGTATTTGAAGTCAGGGTATCTGTCCATCAGACGAAGCTGAATAAGAATTGTACGAAGATTTTTCTGTACAGAGTGAATTCTGCGCCAATAATATGCAATATCAAGGTGTGAATGCGCAATAAGAGCCACATCACCATTTCCCTTGTAATCATCATTTGCATAAATTACGTCATCAACATATTTTTTAGCCTCTGCTACATCTTCTGTTTTAAAATCATCAAAATCTATAAGATTAAGTGCGTTGTTGATTTCACGATTCAGAAAAGCACGGTAATCTTCATTAAAAAGGTCACTTTTGGCAATATCTAGTAAAAGCTCAAGGTCATAAACCAAATCGAGAACTGTATGATTGATAGTTGCAAGGTAAGCACCCTCAAAAAACTGACGACAACCACGGACTGACAATGATTCAGGGTTTCTTTCGTCATCAGGCTTTGAACGATTGTAGCCCTCCATTTCAAAATGAAGTGCATAGGTATTAAGGTAAGGTGTCAAAAGAATTCTGTCACGGTTAGGGTCAACACCACCCACATATTTACCATTGACTTTTACGATAATTTCAGCAGCAGTTTTAAGTGAAAACCATAACTCCTTACCACGAAGGTATGGAGGCACATCTACATCTGCCTCGAAAAATGCTGTTCCGTCAGGAGTGAAATACATATCACCTTTTTTAAGATGACGCCAACCCTCCGGATAATACTCGTACTCCATTTCATCAACCTGACGAGCATCACGGACCATTAAGTTCTCGATTTCATATTTTTCTTCGTATATGTATCTTTTAAGCCAACCGAAGCGCAAATCCGTCCATTCCTCAGGACGCATACTTCTTCTAACTACTTTTATGTGAGCCAATTTTCACACCACCTTAAACTTAGTCCTTGTCCCAGAAGAAAGGCTTTTTCTTCTGCGCAATAACATTAACGCTCTCACCCATATCACGCATAATTTCGCTTTCAATCCAGCGAAGACAACGGTCAACGATTAAGCATTTTGAACATTCACCCTGCAAAAGCACAGTGAGGTTTCCATCCTCATAGGACACAAAGTCGATTTCTCCGCCATCACCCTGAAGTTTAGGTTTTATAACTCTGTCAATATAATCTCTCATAATTATCCCTCAATCTCTTTCTTAAGGATGGCACGGACATTCTCTAATTTTTCATTTGCTTGTGTCTTCGTTTCGCCACACATAGAGTAGTAAACCTTAAGCTTTGGCTCTGTGCCCGATGGTCTTACTGCAATCCAGCTACCATCTGTGAATGTGTATTTAAGCACATTTTCCTTTGGCAAATCCCCAATACCCTTTGAGTAATCGAAAACATCTTTGATATTATCAAAAAGTGACTTGCCGTTTTCACGCATATTTGTCATAATGCTCCGGATTTTTTCTGCACCGTCCTTGCCTTTAAGAACAAAGGTATCAAGGGCATCAAGATAAAATCCGTATTTCCCATAAATTTCATTTAAAGCATCAACAAGAGTTCTGCCGTTATTTTTGTGGAATGCTGCCATCTGACAAATGAGCATTGAAGAAACAACAGCATCCTTATCCCTTGCGTGAGTACCGATGAGGTAACCATAGGATTCCTCGTAACCGATTACAAATTCTTTGTCACCACTTTTTTCGTATCTGCCAATCTGGTCACCGATATATTTAAAACCGGTGAGGGTGTCAACAATATTTAGCCCATAGCTTCTTGCAATATCTGCACCAAGTTCACTTGTAACAATAGTCTTTACAAGAGTTGATTTTTCGTTAAGAGTGTCTTTTCTGTTTGAAAGAACAAAATCAACGAGCAACGCACCAATCTGATTACCTGTGAGAAGCACATATTCCCCATTGTGTAAAACTGCTGTGCCAACTCTATCGCAGTCAGGGTCAGTACCAAGCACAAAATCTGCATTTTCCTCTTTTGCCTGAGCTATTGCAATAGTGAGAGCATCCTTTTCTTCAGGATTTGGTGAACGTACTGTGCTGAAATCTCCGTCGGGCAATTCCTGACTCTTTACTATTGAAACATTCATTCCGCTGAGTGCTTTTCTGACAGGAATATTGCCTGAGCCGTGAAGTGCAGTATAAACAATTTTAAGGTCGGATTTTTCCTCATAAATTGACTGTTTTTTCACTTCACCGAGGAATGCATTAAGCACATCTTCACCGATTATTGTAATTTTGCCGTTTCCAACTGCCAATTTGAAATCGTCAACCGCAACTGACTTTAAATCAGTGATAGCATTTACAAAGCCGATAACCTGATTTGCAACACCCGGCACCAACTGACAACCTTTTTCGTCATAAATTTTGTATCCGTTGTATTCCTTCGGGTTGTGACTTGCAGTAAGCACAATACCGCCGTTACAGCCCAGATACTTTGCAGTAAAGGACAAAACAGGTGTTGGCATAAGTGTGTCGAAAATATACACTTTAATTTCGTTTGCTGACAACACTCCTGCTGCAATTTCTGAAAAATATCTTGAATTGTTTCGTGAATCATAAGCAATTGCAACGCTGATTTCACCATCATACTGACTTTTAAGGAAATCTGCATAGCCTTTTGTTGCCTTTGCAACTGTGTATCTGTTCATTCGGTTAGGTCCTGCACCCATAATTCCACGGAGTCCGCCTGTGCCGAACTCAACTTCCTTATAAAATCTATCTTCGATTTCCTTTTCATCAGTAATACTTTCGAGTTCATTTTTTGTGTCCTCGTCAAAGGTACACCAATATTCAAAAATCTCTTTAATAGTCATTATTCTTACTCCCTTACGGACATAATTATATACCATAATATTACAACAAAAAGCCCATAATTGTCAATTAAATCAAAAACAGTTTGAATAATTTATTGAGATTTATAAATTGAAGTTTATCGGTATCTTTGCCTCCCTCTGACGAGGGAGCTGTCGAGCGTTAGCGAGACTGAGGGGTTTGTTATTGAATTATATAACCCCTCTGTCACTTCGTGACATCTCCCCTTTCAGGGGAGACAAGATAATTAATTTACCCCTACAAATTATAATTTGTAGGGGTGATTGTCAAGTGCAGAACGCAGAGTGCAGATTATTTAACAGATCAAAATATATTACTGATTAGCGGTCGTTCGTTACGGATTAGATGGTGTAACTCGTCAATTGCCAAATCAGCTTGTTGTTCAAGTCTGTCCAGATTGCCTTGTCGGGCATACACGGGAAGGCTTTTTATCAATTCTTCCAGCTTGTCCGTTTCCTCGTGACGGATAAAACTTTCGATAGTACCGTGTATATCTTCCCAGGTTTTTATAATTTTTTCGGATTTCCGGACTGCTTTTTCTTCATCTTCATTCTGTGCCACATTACAGATGTCGGCAAGTTCTTTTTCCAGTTCCTTACAACACCTGTCAACGAGAAAATATCCCGTAAATGAAATTGCAAAGACGATAATGATTGCACCGACAGCGATTAGTACTCTTTTCATTGCTCTTCCTTTCTGATTATTGTATGATTTCCCACAGAATCAACGGTCATAAGCAGAATTTCCTTAATCTCCAGCTTTTCTTTTTTTACGATTTTGTTGATTTTTTCGGTGTTGGTATTGCAGATTTTAAAATCGTTTTCCACAATTTTTCCGTCAATGATTACGGGGCATTTATATCCTTGTGGAGCAGGCGAAAGGCTCAAATCCTCACGGGTAACTGTGTCGTTTTCGGGCTTTAAAAGTACACTTAACTGTCCGTTGGTTTCCACAATGGCATATTGCACCTGAGAAATGTCAAAAACATCTTTTTGTCGTAAGGATTCAAGCAAATCATCCACAGTAAAACGTAAATCCTTGAGTAACTTCTGGTCAAGATTTCCGTCATTGATAATCACAACGGGATGACCTTGCATATAGGTTCGAAATTTGATGCTTTTCATATTCAATGCAGATGTGATAATCTCAAATCCAACAAGTAAAAGTATTGGGATTATTGTGTTTACAAGTGGAATATCCGTATCCTGAATAGGAATGGAGATAATCTGTGAAATCAGCAGAGTCACGACAAGGTCTGAAGGTTGTAATTCACCAATCTGCCTTTTTCCCATAACACGGATGCTGACGATTGCAAAAACATATAAGATTACAGTTCTTATTAAAGTTACAAACATAAAATCACCACTTATATTCTTTGCCAATTGTGACAGAATATGAATGGTGATTTTTTTATGAGTGAAAATTGGTTTCAACAAAAAGTCGATGAAATAACCGTATCTGTTGAAGAAAACAGTAAAAAAACATATATTGATACAGATTTGCAGAAGAATGTTATGTATTTTAAGGCTCAATTCGGCGATGCCTTTGATGTGAAATACAGAAAATATAATACTCAGGGCAAAGAAATCTACTTTATTATGGTTGACGGAATGTGTGACAGTCTTCTTGCAACCGAGCAGGTAATTCTGCCCATAATTGAGGCGGATTTTACCGATGAAAAAGGTGACCGACTCATTCATTCTGCTGCGGACAGAGTATCGGCAAGTATTGATAAATCAATAACCAATGACATTGACGAGGCAATCCGTGAGGCCATTTACGGAAGCATAATAATGCTTACAGAGGGTTCTCATTTTGCCGTGATGTTCGGTGTTCAGGGTTTCCCGAAACGAGCAGTTTTAGAGCCAAGCACGGAAATGCAGGAGCGTGGCTCACGAGAGGCATTTGTTGAGAGCTTCAAGGACAATGTGACAATGATTCGTCGTCGTGTGCGAAGCCCCGTTTTTAAAACTCAGGTGGTGGAAATCGGCACAACCTCAAAAACGAGAGCTTGTGTCTGCTATATGTCGGACAGAGTGGATAAGGAAATGCTCCGGAACGTGGTGGAAAGGCTTAAAAATGCCACAGTTGACACAGTTTTAGGCTCAGGATATATGCAAAGCTTTCTCGATACAAAATTTTCTTCCATTTTCAGTGGTGTTGGCTTTACAGAAAGACCCGATGTGCTGACGGCAAAAATCAGCGAAGGAAAAATCTGTGTAATCGTTGACGGTACACCCAATGCACTTATTGTGCCATATCTTTTTATTGAACATTTCCATTCAATGGACGATTATCTGAAACGACCATATTATGCAACTTTTATCCGTATTCTTAAAATAGTTTCATTCTTTTTCAGTGTTTTTTTACCGGGACTTTATGTGGCTGTATGCACATTTCACCAGGAGATTATCCCTGAAACTATGATTTTCGGAATAACCGGTCAGGAAAGCCGGACGCCATTACCCGTAATGTTTGAGGCACTTTTTATTCATCTGATATATGAAATTGTCCGTGAAGCAGGACTTCGAATGCCAAAATCCGTCGGCCATGCAATTTCTATCGTGGGTGCTCTGGTAATCGGTGAGTCGGCTGTGACGGCGGGAATTCTCTCTGCACCGATGCTTATTGTTGTGGGACTTACTGCAGTAAGCTCCTTTGTGGTGTCAACTCTTTATGAGCCGGTTGCAGTGCTTCGGTTTGCATTTATCATTGTTGGTGGTCTTACGGGATTTTACGGAATAATGCTCTGCTTTGCAGGAGTGTTAGTAAATATTTCTGCAATAAATCCTTATGGAATTCCATTCACATCACCGCTTTCACCAACAAGAATCGGCTCACTCCGTGATTTTGTTTTTCGTGCAGATTGGAGAAAAATGGGTAAACAGAGAATGGAAACAAAAAAGATGGAGACCAGAAAATGACAAAATCAAAAAATATCAGCACATTTCAGTTTTTCGTAATGCTTTTTCTCACGAGGACACTGACAACAGTCACTTACCTTTCGTCATATACGGAAAATATCCGTCTTTCAGATATGCTTGTGCAACCCATATTCAGAGTGCTTATCGGTACTGCTATGATGCTTCCTGTGTATTTTCTTTACAAAAAGCACAAAGAGAAAAATCTCATTGAAATTATTGAGGCCAGGTCAAAAACACTTGCGAAAATTGTTTCTATGGTTTTCGTCTTATACTTTTTTTACTTTACTGTGGTGACGATTGCACGACTTGACCTTTTTGCAGGAACAATAGTTTTTCCTGAAACCGATGTGGAATATATACTGGTTTTTGCAATTATTCTTTGTTGCTATGGTGCATATTTAGGGCTTGAAGCCTTGGGCAGAAGCTCGGTTGTTTCTGCTGTTTTTGTTATTCCTGCCATAGTTTTTATAATACTCACACTTACGGACAAGGTGGATTTTCTCAATTTAACACCGATTTTTTATAATGGGGTAACACCCGTTGTAAAAGTAGCAGTTGATTCTGTGGGACAGACTGTGGAATACGGAATAATCACCCTTATGATGCCACGGGTTACGGGAAAATACAGAAAAGGATATTACATCTGGCTTATTTCACAGGTATCTTTAATGGCAATTATGTTTTTCTTTGCTTGCACCGTTATGGGAAATTTTGCGTCAACACAGATGTTTCCGTTTCACACAATGGCATCCCTTGCAGAATTTGCTATGTTTACACGACTTGATGCCATATTTACAGGTGTATGGATTATGTGCGCTTTTATCAAGGCAGGATTGCTCATATATTTACAATCGGAGCTGCTCAGGAGATATTTCGGCAAATTCAGAAGAGTCCATTATATTGTTGCAATAGGATTTTTAACGATAGTCACTAATTTGATTATCTCTCAACGGATTGAGTGGTTTACTGTAATTGACAGTAGTAAAATTAAAATAATTATAACGGGATTTTCCGTTCTGTTGATTCCGCTTTTAACTTTATTATTAAAAGGAAGGAGTAGTGAAAAATGCGAAAAGCAGGCATAGTCATTCTTGCATTTATTCTTGCCCTTTACACCTTTAATTCAGAGGAAATCTACAAAAAGGATATCCGTAACCGACTTGTGATTCAGGGAATCGGTATTGATATTCTTAAAGGCGGAAGATACTCCGTTACAATTCAGGCAATCGACACAAATACACAGTCTGCAACCTCATCAGACGGTGCATCACAACCTCCCTTAAAAACATATCAGCTAAAGGGTGACACAATTTATACTGCCATAAAAAGCGTTACGGAAACAGAAGGCAAAATTCCGCTTTATTCACAGAATCGGATTATAATTTTAGGCAAAAGCATAACGGAAGAAAATATGGCAGATGTAATTGATTTTTTTGTCCGTGATGTGGAAAACAGTTCGTCCGTATATATTGCCGCAGCCGAAAAAACTGCAGGTGAAATTTTACAGGCTAAAAATGGTAAGGAATATATAAGTGCAAGAAGTATTGAGATAGGATTAAGCTCTTATGAATATGATGCGAGAATTTTCAATATGCAGTTATTTGACCTGATTAACCGATACAATTCAGGCACAAAGGATTTTGCAGTTCCGTTGTTATCCCTTGAAGAAAAAGAGGGTGAAAAAAGTGTTAAAATTTCGGGAACAGCACTTTTTAATAACACACAATATCGTGAAAAGATTTCAAAGGATGAAACAGTATTTTTGAATATGCTATATAACCGGGTGAATAATACTGCACTTTCCTATGATTTTGATAATGAGAAAAAAGTGTCCCTTAACATTGTTGACGCAGAAACCAAGAGAAATGTGACAATAAAAAACGGCAAACCACATTTTAATATAAAAATCAAGCTTCAGGCAGATATCAGCGAAGTGAGTGGTGGCGTTTCTGCAGTTATGGAGCGAGAAGAAATAGATTTAATCAGAAATAAAGGGAAAAAATATATTAAAAACAATACTGAAAAAATGATTTACACTCTTTATGAAAAGCATAACAGTGATGCAGTGGGACTTGCTCGGTTATTATACAGAGATGAAAAGGATTTTTACAAAATGAACGAAAAAAATCTCGACTTCGTTTTGCAGAACAGCTCTTTCGAAGTCGAGGTTGAATTAAAAATAAGACGTATAGGTCAGGAGTTTATCACATAAGTTCCCCTGTTGCAGAGTCAAAACAAAGGCGTTTTGTTTCACCATTTTCAATGTACTTGATTTCAAGTAAATCGTCAGGAAGAAATTCTGCATACACCAATTCAGGTTTTGGATTGTTGAAGATATTTAACAACACATCCATTTTTTCACCATTGTAGTCGCCAACATTGTCACTTGTGAAAAGAAGTGAGCCGAAAATGTGGTTGACAGTTGCAGAAATTTTTCTCTGTGAAAAGCCCATTTTCATATTGTTGTCGCGAAGAAGGAAAACATCAGGGTCATTTGCAAATGCTCTGCCGTCAAGTCCACGACGGAAAATAGTATTCCAGAGAGTTGTACGAGTGCAGACATCCTCAAGTATCATCTTGAATTTATCCCATTCAAGACCGATATCGGCACCGATTCGACAATAATCCACCTTGCCGAATGCAGGATGAAGCGGCACACCGCAACCGAGAATGAGTTTATCACCGACACATTCACGTATAAAGTCAAGTGCCTCACACATTAACTGACCACGTGATTTTCCGTTTCTTGGCACGATACAAGCAGAATAGAGGAAGTCAAGCTTGACCATATCATAACCCCATTCATTAAGTACCACATTGAAGAAGTTTCGGATATATTCCCTTACTTCTTCTTTTTCTATGTCAAGACCATAGAAACCACCCCAGTTAAAACCACAAACCTGTTTTTTGCCCTGATTATTTTTGATAATCCAGTCAGGATGCTCCTTTGCAACTTGTGACTTTATCTGACAGGAAAGCGGAGCAAGCCAGAGCCCTGCCTTCATACCCTTATCGTGGATTTTATCAGCAACAAATTTCATTCCGTTAGGGAATTTTTTGCTGTCAATACTTAACCAGTCACCAACAGCAGTCTGATATCCATCGTCAATCTGGAAAATATCAATTTTTGAATTCACCTTTGAAAGAGATTCAAGGTCAGTTGTAACGATATCCTCAGTAATATTCTGATAATAGTTATACCAGGTTGTATAACCGTTTGTTCTGCCAACTCTGGGTTTGGGGATATTCATTGTTTCAAAATATTTGTCGTAAACCTGTTTTTCCTCACCCTTATAGTGAATGACATCAATGAGAGTATACTCACCGTCGAGAGTAACGCCGTCAAGGTCACGTTCAAAAATGATTTCTCTGTCAGGCACATTCATACGGATGATTGTGTATCCGAAACGTTCACTCAACGAACCAAAGAAATTGAAATCCTTGCCGTTGCGCACATAACCATAAGAAAAACCATGGAAACAACCTTTTCTACGGTCATATTTCACGAAATCATAGTCACCATAACCGGAAGAAGGTGTAACCCTGCGGAGTGCTTCCTGTTTCATGTTAAGACGGATTGGTTCGTCATCAATGAAATGCTCACGACATTCTGTCCAGGACTGATAACCATTCAGGAAAATTCTGTCATTACTACGGAAGTCATAAGGCACAGTCATAATGAATTTAACCTTTTCCATAGGCACAATCGGAGTGATATCCAATTTTATATGGCTTTCTGTTGCCACTTGGTTTATGTTGAAGTGTTCAGTTTCAAAGACATTTGTCTTGTAAACCACCTTGTCAACCATATATTCCAGATTAATCTTAAATCTCTTCATAAATAATGCAGCTCCTCATCATTACTATGTTAAATTATAAGTCAAGGAATACAAAAAATCAATATGCAAAAGGAGTATAATATGCTTATTTTCCGCTTCAACTATAAATTATAATTTGTCGGGATAGTTTAATTCATAGATTATGGTAGGGCGGTAGCTTGCTGCCGCCGAAAAGCAACAGAGAATCCAACAACGGCGGGGTCAAGACCCCGCCCTACCGCTACACCATATTGGTTGTTCTTTAAAATCGCAACGCGGTTCCGACATTTTGCACTCTGCGCTTTGCATTTAAGATTCAGACCTTGCAAATTTAATCCCTCAAAACAAAAACTGCCGATTATTTTGTAACCGACAGTTTATTTTTTTATAAAACTTTATCTTGCGAAATTATTCGCCTTTTTTCCAATTCTTTAATCTTTCACTTGCAAGGTAAGCAGCACCAAGCATGCCGGCCTTATTGCGAAGCTGTGCTTTTTCAATTCTTACATGTCTGTAATTATCTTCGAGCTGAGCATCTACCTTTTCACGGATATCACGAATGAGCATATCCTCTGCCATAATACCGCCACCAAGAACAATAAAACTTGGATTAAAAATGTAACAAAGGTTACGAAGTCCCAATGCAATCTCATCTTCCCAATTATTGATTTCTTCCTTGATAATTGGGTTTGCAAGATTTTCAGGCTCAAAGATTTCTCTGCCATTCATAGGTCTGCCCATACGTTCTGAAACTGATGTTGTGAAAACACGACAAGCAGCATAAGCCTCATAACAACCGATTCTGCCACAAGTACATGGTCTGCCGTCCTTATGAGTTGCCATATGACCGAATTCGCCAGCTGCATATCTTGAACCACGATAAACATCACCATTGATGTAAATACAACCGCCAACACCTGTACCATAAGTCAGACAAAGGAAATCCTTCTGACCCTGAGCAGCACCGAAATGCGCCTCGCCGATAGCAGCACAGTTTACATCATTGTCAATGGCAACAGGAACATTGAACTCTGGTTCAAATGTACCACGAAGGTCGGAATGATTATAGTTAGGAATATTACCAACACCATCGTTGATAATACCTGTTTCAAAGTCTACCTGACCTGCGGTTGAAATACCGATTGCGTCATACTGACCCTCATATTCCTTGAGCTTTGCTTCCATAGCTCGAAGCACCATATTGTCAGTATCCTTATATGTGTTTGTTGGAAATTCCTCTGCGAAAAGAACATTGAAATTTTCGTCAACAAGACCAAATTTGATGGCAGTGCCACCAACGTCAAAAGCTATAATTTTCATAAAAAATCTATCTCCTTATGTCTATATAAAATGAATTATATAATATAAATCTGTTTTTTACAATAACAAAACAAAAAATTAATCATCTGTTTTTGCTTTACCACCTTATATTACTTCCAAACTCACAAAAAATTATGTCTTTTTTTGTATATTTTGTTAAATTTCATTTTTACTCTTGTATATTTCATTAAAATAGTATAAAATATATCTGTTAATGTGTGAAAGTATGTTGTTTGCAACATATCTTTTTCATTATTATAAGCAAAAATGTTCGAAAAGGTGGTTTTTCCCATGGAAAACAACAAAACTCAGGCAGAGATTCTCCGCGAAGAGCGCAAAGAAAGACTTGCAAAAGCTGCTGAAAAAAACGCGAGAAAATCTCCTAAAAGTGTAAAATCCAAAAAGATGGCAAAGAAAGTAGTTTCAATTGTTCTTGCAGTTGTTGTTGCTCTTGGTGCTTTTGCCGGTGTTCTTAATTTCTTTGATATTCCTCAGAGAACAATTAAGATTACTATTGACGGTCTTGAAGAAAAGGTTTCACTTGCTGAAGTAAACTATTACTATTTCCAGAACTGGTCACAGGTTTACAATACTAATGCACAGTATGAACAGTATGGTGCAGGTATGGGTCTTCAGATGACAGGCTTTGATTCTTCAAAGACTCCTGACAAGCAGGAATATTCTGATGACTTCAAAGATGTTACCGGTGTTTCTCTTGAAGATTTAGGTGATATTAAAAACCCTACATGGGCAGACGTTCTTACATATTCTGCATTCAACCAGCTCATCTCTGTTAAGTACGGTGCTGCTAAAGCTGAAGAAGCAGGCGTTGAGCTTACTGAAGATGAAATCAAGGCAATTGATTCACAGATTGAAAATATCCGTGAATCTGCTAAGAAGAATGACTATTCTATCAACAGATGGCTTCGTTTACAGTTAGGTTCCGGTATTACAGAAAAGTTAATTCGCAACCTTGAACTTGAGGCACAGCTTGCTTCTAAGTTCTACGAAAAATATACTAATGATACTCTTGACTCAGTCACTACTGACAAGATTAACGCAGAGTATGCAGCATCAAAGGATGAATATGATGTTGTTGACCTCAGAGGTTTCTCTTTCCAGCCTAATTTAGGTGCTGACCACAAGCATGAAGAAGGCGAAGAACACGAAGCAGAGCATGAAGAAGCAGCAAAGAAAGCAAAGGAACAGGCTGATGAATTTATAAAGGAAATTACAGATGACGCTTCTTTCGTTGCAGCAGCAAAGAAAGTTATCCTCACTGCTGACAACAAGAGCACAACTGACCCTGACAAGTCAACTCTCAACGAAAAGAAACAGTATACTCAGGTTGAGTCAACATTTGGCGAAGAAGCTGCAAAATGGGTATTTGACGATGCAAGAAAAGTAGGCGACATTAAAGTATTTGTGAAAGACGACGTAGCATATGTTGTAATGATGAAGACTCTCCCTGAAAAGGATACTTCAACAAGCTCAGCTGATGTAAGACACATCCTCGTTAAGTTCCCTGAAAAGAACATTGACGGTTCTGCTACATCTACAAAGGATGAAGATGGCAAGACAGTTTCAACAATCAAAGAAGATACAAAGAAGGCTACAAAAGAAAAGGCTCAGGCTATCCTTGACGAATACCTTAAGAACCCGACAGAAGATAACTTTATCAAGCTCTGTAAAGAAAAGACAGAAGATACAGGTTCAAAAGATACAGGCGGTCTTATCGCAGGTATTGCTGACGACGGCAAATATGTTGAATCCTTCACAAAATGGAGCCTTGACGTAAGCCGTAAGGCAGGCGATGTTGAAATCGTTGAATCTGAATATGGTTACCACATCATGTACTATGTAAAGGGCAACGAAGCAAAATGGTATCTTTCAGTTAAGAATAAACTTGCTAATGAAATCATCGAAAGTGGTATTGCAAGTGAAATTGAAAAACTTAACGAAAATGCTAACAGAGGTTCACTCTTTGTAGATTGGACAGTTAATAAAGAAAACAAGCATATTGCTAATCTCATGGTTAACATGGGTAGTGCAAGCAGTCACGCTGGTCACAACCATTAATCAAACAGCATAATGAATCCCCCGTAACCAAATTGGTTACAGGGGATATTTTTTTGCTTATTTTTTCTTTATTAATTTACATACACCCACGACCGCTGCAGTTGTAAGTGCAACCGGAAGAACCTTGCGTTTTGCAATATCCTTTACTGCATCAACACTTGTCGGTGCATAAGTATAGAAAATGTGCTTGATTTTGTTACCAACGTCAAATTTTTCTAAGTCCTCAACAGTGAATGTTGTTGATGTGAAATCCTCAGGATTACTCTCATCGAAATCGATAAGACGTACTCCCCTTTTCTTGCCGGGACCATACACATTGAATCCACAACCCTGAGTATAACCCAGTTTCATTCCTTCATATTCACCGATAAAAGAATTGTTGTGGTCGTGTCCGAAAAGCATCAGGAAAACATCACCCTTTTCATTCATCACCTTGAATTCTCCACCATTTTCATCAGGAACACTTGGAGTTTCACCGATAAATGAACGGTCATCAATCTTAACTCTTTCAGGATTCATAGCAAAGAACTTTCCGTCCCATTCACGATATCCCTGAGCACTGTTTGGTGTACCCTTTGGAACTTCCATCAGAAGCTCATAAATTTCATTGACAGGAATATGCTGAAAAACAACGGATGGTACATAGTCACCATTTTCTTCTTTAAGCTTGTCCCTTGTATTTCTATACCATTCAAGCTGATTTTCGTGGACATTGTCACAAGTGCCATCCATAGTTGATGTAAGACTATCCACAAGATATACATTTAACTTTGTCTTTCCGTCTTCACCTTTAATTTCAAGATTATGATTGCAATATCCGTCAATCTCATCATCAGCATTAAAGGCAACACAGTTTTCGTGAGAAGCATAAATCTCAAATTGTTCTTTTTTCCCGATTGAAAAAGCCTGGTCATCGTGATTACCAAAAACGAATGTAAACGGAATTCCCGTTTCATCAAGTGGAATAAGAAGTTTATTGATACATTCTGTTACCTTCTTTTTATTATCTCCACCGAAAAGATTGAATCCGTAGCCCTTTACCTGGTCACCGGTGAAAACAACAAGGTCTGGTTTTGTAGCTTTAAGTGCATCACGTATAAAACGGATTGTTGCATCAGATGTTCTCTGTGTATCCTGAACATCGGCAATCTGCATTATTCTGAATTTTCCATTATTGAATTTTAATTCCATAATATCACCTCAATGCTAACATTTTACCATAATCAGATACAAATAACAACATATTCAATTCGACAAATTGGAGTTTGTCGATGTGAGTGCAGAGTGCAGAATTCAGAATGCAGAATTATGGAACTGCGTTGCGATTTTAAAGAACAACCAATATGGTGTAGCGGTAGGGCGGGGTCTTGACCCCGCCGAAAAGCGACATATAAAC
>JAZNLY010000003.1:0-21151 GCA_045579305.1 Candidatus Fimenecus sp.
CGCACTACACAACCTTTTAGTTTTTGCAACGAGTCGGGTTTCCCTTAAATGTTTATTGTGAGCAATTAAAATCATTTTTCGGCATAGTTACCTCTCCTTTTTTACATCTTATTTATCGATTAACTCGACGAACTTGGTCCAATTTTTTGAGAAAAGTGATTAATTTTATAAAAAATATTTTTTTTACTTACAAGTGTAAATTTATTATATATTTCATATAGCACCAGAATTGGTGCATATCTGACTAAATGATTCGTATAATTCAATTGAAAACGTAATAAGCCTACACAGGATAAACCAAAGTCCCGTGTAGGCTTATTACTTGTATTTTCTTTTATTCCGCCATAAGGTTATTGTTATAATTGCATAGGAACCATCGATTTATTGCAACAAAAAGAAAACGGCTTAATCGGGATTACCCGATTAGCCGATTTTTCAACATAAATACTTATCCTTAACAAACCCCTACATCAGAGGAAGTCAAGAGACCACACACTATCGTAACACTATCATTTTTTAGAATAAATTTCAACTGAATTGAGGGTTGCTTTTACACGGTACGATGTGATAATGATTTTAATTTGGTTGATTTTTTGTTTTTTGAAACGACAGATTCTCTTCGCACCGATTACAGTTGAGGAACAAATCTTTTCAAAACCATTACCATCATCTGCAAAAATTTCAAAACTTTCTATCTGCTGACCTGTTGCAATGTTTTCTCTTAAAACTATTTTATCAGCAATTATTGGAGAATTGAATTCGATAATAATTTCAGGCTTTTCATCCCCTGCTCCAACTTGCCAATAACCATTTTCTTTTAAAACATTATCAGCACTATGCTCATCATCAAGTTGAGAAGATGCAGAAGCCTTGCAATTTACTGCAAGATTTTCAGGGAATTCTTTTCGCAATTCCTCACCAAACTGACGGAGCCTTCTGACATCTGCTTTTGCCAGTAACCCGTTTTTATCCGGCGGAATATTGAGAAGTAATGATGAATTACCTCCTACACTACCCCAATAAATCTGCATAAGCTTTTTAAGAGATTTCACCTTAAAATCTTCTCGTTTATGATAAAACCAACCCGGTCTTATTGAAACATCAACTTCGGCAGGATACCATATAAAATGCTTACATCCTTCAATAGCTTTTCTGCTACCCAAATCCTGTGTAGTTGCCTCAACTCTTTTTGCAAAATCAGGGTTATCTTCTTGTTGAGAATGTTCTGCAACATAATCCTGATTACTTATATAATAAGGAACTACACTCCATTCGGATTTTCTTGATTTTCCTGCCTCGTTACCGCACCAACGGACATCAGGTCCGCAGATGCTTATAACTGCATTTGGTTGAAGTTCACGGATAACAGAAAAATACCTGTTCCAGTCATAAACCTGTTTTTTACCGTTTTTGCCCTCACCACAAGCACCGTCAAACCAAAAGCAGAAGATGTCGCCATACTTTGTAGCAAGCTCTGTAAGTTGATTTATGAAATAATCATTATATTCTTCACCTGAACCATAAGTGGCTTCGTGTCTGTCCCAGGGAGAAAGATAGACGCCGAATTTAAGTCCCATTTCACGACAGGCATCACTGACTTCTTTTACAACATCACATTTACCATTTTTGTATGGAGAGTTTTTCATACAATAGTCTGTATATTCACTCTGCCAGAGACAAAAACCGTCGTGGTGTTTACAAGTGAGAATAATTGCTTTCATACCTGCATTTTTAATCTCTTTTGCCCATTGACGTGCATCAAGCTTCTTTGGATTAAAAACAGACGCAAGAGCAGTACCATCTCCCCACTCTTTGCCTGTAAATGTATTTGTACCGAAATGACAGAAGGCGTACATTTCAAGTTTTTGCCACTCTAACTGACGTGGCGACGGAATTACTTCCGCCGCCAGTTCAAAACTAAGTTTATTCTGCATAATTAGTCGCAATAATATCCACGCCTGTACCGAGAATGTTTTCGATAACAACATCACCGATATTGACAGGTGCCTTGATTGATGCTTCGTTGATAACTTTCATACATTCCATCATCATACCCTTTGGAATTGGGTTTGCGCTCTTTACAGGCACAACATAAGACTTTCCACCCATGACTTTAACAGTTGTAGTGAGCATTCTTGTTGGATTTGTAACCTCTGTACGTGCATAAGCATCACCACGTTTACATGTATTACCTGTAACAGTAGCTACATTACCATCAGCACCAAATGTAACAGTTATTGGGCATCCTAAAGGACAAGCAACACAAACAAGTTCTCTATTTTCCATTTTATTATGCCTCCACTCTTACTGTAATCTCTGCATTAACAGGAAGTTCACTGATAACTGACTGTTTGAGAGTAACATATTCCATTTCACCAGGACAAAGTTTAACCTTTTTCTTTGAAAGAATCTCTTTACCGTCACACTCAACAATAATCTTTGCATTGTTGAATACTGCACCAACACGGAAATAAAGTTTTACATCAGTATCAGTTTCGTGGTTGATTCTCTGTGGAACAATGTAACGAACACCATTGATACCCTTTGTATAAACACATTCGCCTGTTACCTTTTCACCCTTGATAAATTTTGCAGCACCATGGCCGGCAATCTGGCTTTCCTCTGTAACATAGTCAACAAGGTCATGAACCTGAAGAACATTACCACAAGCAAATACACCTGCGTGCTCTGTTTCACGATATTCGTCAACTCGTGGTCCGTTTGTAATCATATCCAGCTGAAGTCCCGAATTTTTTGAAAGTTCATTGTCAGGAATAAGACCAACTGAAAGCATCAATGTATCGCAAGAAACATATTCTTCTGTTCCCGGAATAGGCTGAAGTCTTTCGTCAACCTTAGCAATTGTAACACCTTCAAGTCTGTCTTTACCATGAGTTGCAACAACTGTACAACTGAGTTTAAGAGGAATACCAAAGTCATCAAGACACTGAACTATATTTCGTGTCAGACCACCTGAATATGGCATAAGTTCGCAAACCATTTTAACCTTTGCACCTTCAAGTGTCATACGACGAGCCATAATAAGACCAATGTCACCTGAACCAAGGATAACAACTTCGTGACCAGGCATATAGCCATCGATATTAACATATTTCTGTGCTGTACCTGCGGTCATAATACCTGAACAACGGCTACCTGCAATGCTTAATGCACCACGAGGTCTTTCACGACAACCCATAGCAAGAACAACTGCTTTTGCCTGAATTTTGAGAAGTCCGTCTTTCTTATTAACAGCAGTAACAACATTACCGTCGGCAACATCAAGTACCATTGTATCAGTTTTAACAACAATATCAGTATCCTCAAGAAGTTTCATAAATCTTCCTGCATATTCAGGACCTGAAAGTTCTTCACCGAAATAATGGAGTCCGAAACCGGTATGTATACACTGTTCAAGGATACCGCCGAGAGTTTCTGCACGTTCTAAAACGATTATACTATCAATGCCATTTTCCTTTGCTTTAAGGGCAGCTGCCATACCGGCAGGACCACCACCAACTACAACAAGGTCATAATTCAACATACCGATTCACCTCACTTTGTTCTCTCATAAATAATCTTTGAGTCCCCACCAAATTTAGTGATGTCACTCATTGGAACGCCTAATTCACGAGCAAGAATTTCCACAACTTTACTGCCACAGAAACCACCCTGACAACGTCCCATACCTGCGCGGGTACGTCGCTTAACGCCATCAACATCACGAGCACCTGCAGGTGCTTTGATTGCGTCAATGATTTCGCCCTCTGTGATTGTTTCGCAACGGCAGACAATTCTGCCATAAGCAGGATTTTTCTTTATAAGCTCTGCTCTTTCTTCATCATTCATATGACGGAAACGAACAGGTTCTTCTCTTGTATCACTATATGATTCTTTTTCATTGAGTTCGAGTTTTTCATTAAGAATTTTACGAACAAAAAGTGCGATTGCAGGAGCAGATGAAAGTCCGGGAGATTCAACACCGGCAACATTCAGGAAGTTCTTGCTCTTATCACACCAACCGATAATGAAATCGTCATTGACAGGATGAGCACGAACACCTGCAAAAGATGTAATTGCATTTCTTGTTGAAACAATCGGAACTGATTTAAGTGCCTTTTCAACAATTTCTTTAAGTCCTTCAGGAGTTGTCGTGATATCTCCTTTATCCTCAATATTAAGGGCAGTTGGTCCGATAAGAAGGTTACCGTCAACAGTAGGAGTTACAAGAATACCCTTACCCATTTCGTTAGGACACTGGAAAATTGTGTGGACAGCAAGATTACCCACTGACTTATCAAGAACATAGTATTCACCTTTTCTTGGAACAAGTTCAATTGAGTCGTCACCAACCATCTTTGCCAATTCATCTGAGAAATTACCGGCTGCATTGATAATATATTTTGCTGAAATATCGCCTGCAGTTGTATCTAACACATAACCATCTGCATTTTCTGTGATTGCCTTTACTTCGCAATTTCTGATGAATTCAACACCATTTGAAACAGCATTTTCAACAGCAGCGATTGTCAGTTCATAGGGACAAACAATACCAGCACTTTCTGAAAGAAGTGCACCAACTGCCTCGTCACTGATATTAGGTTCAATTCTGCGAAGTTCTGCCTGGTCAATTACTGAAAGTTCAGGAACACCATTCTTAATGCCACGTTCATAAAGTTCATTAACATGTTCCATTTCCTTTTCTGAAAATGCAACAACTACAGAACCATTCTTTTTAAATGGAACGTGAAGTTTTTCACAAACCTCAGGCATCATAAGAGTACCCTGAACGTTAAGTTTTGCTTTAAGAGTACCGTTCTGTGCATCAAATCCACCATGCACAATAGCACTGTTTGCCTTTGTTGTACCCATAGCAACATCATTACACTTTTCAAGCAAAGCCACATTAATTTGGAAGCGACTAAGTTCACGTGCGATGAGTCCGCCTACAACACCGGCACCTACAATTGCAACATCGTAAGTCATTAATATACACCCTTCTTTTCCTTTTAGAGGTGCATTTTTGCACACCTCGTCATTATCTTTTTTATTATAACACAACTATTCGAAAAATTATATACTTTTTTATTATTTTTTTACTTTATTTTTGCTTTTAATCTGTTACCGATTTTCTTGATTATTCTCTTTTCCAATCTTGAGATATAACTTTGAGAAATACCCATAATATCTGCCACTTCTTTTTGAGTTAATTCCTCCTGGTCACCTAATCCAAATCGCATTTCAATTATAGTTTTTTCTCTTGGTGGAAGAGCATCAATAACCTGTTTAAGAAGCCTTTTTTCATCGTCCTCTTCTATTTCGCGACTTATTTCGTCACCATCACTACCCAGTACATCTGCAAGCATAAGCTCATTGCCATCCCAGTCCGTATTAAGTGGCTCATCAAGTGAAACCACCATTTTCTGTGATGCTATTTTACGAAGATACATCAGAATTTCATTTTCAATACAACGGGAAGCATAGGTTGCAAGTTTTATGTTTTTTTCAGGTGAAAAGGTGTTTACAGCCTTTATAAGTCCGATAGTACCTATAGATATCAGGTCATCAAGTCCTACACCTGAGCTTTCGAATTTTTTCGCAATATATACAACCAATCTTAAATTATGAGTTATGAGTTTTTCTCTTGCTTTTTCATCCCCTGTTACGAGCTTTTCACTGAGAATTTGCTCTTCTTCTAACGACAAAGGCTCGGGTAGATTTGTTGTACCATTTATGTAGTAAATTCCACCTTTGAAAAGTTTGAGATAAAGTTTTTTGAAAAAGGTAATAAGTTTATTCATTGTGCATTTCTCCCTCAAGATTTATATTTAAAATAATTTTATATGCATCATGCGAAACCATACTTTCACCTATGTAAATTTTATCTGTTGAAAAATTATCAATCGTAAGATTATCAGGTCTGAATGCCTTAATTAAGGATTCACCAGCCACTGTGGATATGGGAATGTATCTTATTCTATCTTCATTGAATATTTTATTGAAAATGCTTTTTTCAACCATAACCACAGGATAGCCTGAAAATGGGTCGCGAAGACTATTTCCCGTATCCATAAGCCCTGTACAAGTTATTGATTTACCGTTATTTTCCAATGTTACTAAATATTCTTTATTTTCAGGTGCCTTTTTATCAGTAATTTTTGTGACTATGGTTATTATGAAATATGAAGCAACAGAAACTACAGTAAGAAATGTCATATCAATATCAAAATAGATTATTCCGTTGGAGTAAATCATCATATCTTTATCGAAAAATATATAGAAAGCAAGAGCAAATCCACCAAAAATAAATGTTATGGCAAAGAAAAAAAATAATCTTTTAAGAAACTGTTTATATGGTTTTATACCGAAAGTTATTACTACCATTACTATTGCCAGAAGTATTTTTAAAGTGGTCATCAAAACTGAAAGATTTTCTATAAAAATCAGCAATGATGACAAGCCTCCACACAACGCACCTATCACCAGACGCCATCTTTCAGTATATGACCTTGTTATTTTACGGACAGCAAGAAGTATGAAATAATTAACCAAAGTGTTCATAACAACGAGAATATCAACATAGATAATCAAGAAATCACCACATAAAAAAAGCTTGATACCATTATACAACAGTATCAAGCTTAAATTTTGTTATTTTGTGTCAACTATTTATTCTTTATTGAGTTCATATAATCTTCAAGAATCAAAACTGCTGAAACAGCATCAACCACTGCTTTCCTCTTTTTTCCACGGACATCCACTGTATTAAGGATATTGTGTGCAGAAACGGTTGTCAATCTTTCATTCTGAAATGCAACCTCAAGACCTGTTTTTTCACTTAAAAGTTCACCGAATTCACGACAAGCTTCACTTCGGAAACCATAACTGCCATCCATATTTTGTGGAACACCCACACAAATCCGTTCAACTTTTCGTTCACTTGCAATTTCAGTGATTTTGTCAGCAAGTTTTTCTCTGTCTTTTTCGGTTATAACACATACGGGTGATGCCAGAATCTGCATTTTATCACAAACTGCAATTCCCGTTCTCACGTCACCATAGTCAACAGACATAATAATCATATATCTGTTACCTCCAGCTCTTCCATAACATTGTTGTTAGCAAGAGATTTTGAGAATGTATATGCACTCTGTACAGATGTGAACACAGGAACTTTTTTCATAAGCGCTGCACGACGGATAATCGCATCTTCGTCCTTATTTCTGTTATTCTGAAGTGTTGAAACAACATAGGAGAATTTATTGGAATTTATCATCTGGACTGCCTGTTCACAGCTTGCAGTATTTGTTGCAATATGGTTTGAATTCAAAAGCTTTGCAGTGTCACTTGTTGCATAAATCTTAAAGCCTTGTGATAAAAATTCTTCTGCCATTTTAACTGTATCTGATTTATCACTTTCGTTTACACAAACAAGGATTGAACCTGTTCTCTTGATTCTCATACCTGATGCAATCATACCCTTTAAGAGAGCATTATCAAAGGTGTCACCGATTCCCATAACGTCACCTGTTGATTTTGTCTTTTCACCAAGAAGCATATCAACACCGTTAAGTTTTTCAAAACTGAAAACAGGAACTCGTACATAGAAGTTGCCTTCTTGCTTATTTACACCTGTAACTGAAAGTTTTTCACCTGCCATACAACGTACTGCCATATCAACAACATCGTATCCCGAAGCCTTTGTGAGGAATGGTACAAGAGTTGTATTTGTAACAGATGCTTTTGTCACGTAAAGGTCATTATCGAACACTACAAACTGCATATCAAGAGCACCTTTGAATGACAATTCAGCAATAATATTTTTAATATATTCCTCAACAGTATTAAGCATGTTCCCACTTACACTTACGGTTGGTGAAACTGAAATTGAGTCACCAGAATTAATATGTGCTTTTTCAATATGTTCACAGAGTGCAGGTACAAAGAAGTTTTCACCATCTGAGATAATATGTGCCTCGATACAAGTACCGACATAAAGTTTTTTACTGCTTGTGTGCTTGACATTGGCATAGTCAAGAATATCGAAAAATTCAATCTTATTTGTGATTTTACGATAGAAGTCGTAATCAGGTCCAAGAATTTCCACACCAGCAACATTCAGAATTGATGATAACTTAATAGCATCTTCACCACCGAACAGAACAACTGCATATTGAGGCTTTTCTGTTTTTACAACATTGAGAACATCTTCACTTGTAAGTGGGTCAATATAAACTCTGTCAGCAACATTATAATCAGTTGTAACAGACGCAGGGTTATTATTGAGAACTATAACCTCAAATCCCTGATTTTTAAGTGAGTTGATACAATGAACAGTACTGTAATCACTATCACCACTTCTTCCTGTAACAGAAGGACCGCTACCGATTACAAGGACTTTTTTTCTATCTGTCTTGTTATGTTCTATAAAGATTTCTGCTTCATTATCAGCACCGTAAACAGAGTAGAAATATGGTTTTTTCGCATCAAATTCTGCTGAACAGGTATCAACACTATTGAAGACTGCCGTCACTGGTTTTTCAGGTTTTATACCTGTAATCTGTTCGATTGCAAAATCAGTAAAGCCCATATTCTTTGCATAATCATATGATTTTTCCGCATCAGTTTTAAGAAGTTTTTCTGTATCTGCAATATTTTTAAGTTTATTCAAAAACCATTTATCAATGCTTGTAAGAATATTGAGTTCGTCAATTGAAAAACCTCTGTAAAGTGCTTCATATACAGCAAAAATTCGATTGTCATCAGACTTGATAATAGCATCTTTCAATTCATCATCAGTAATATTTTCATACTGTTCAAGTCTTGGAAGATTATTTTTGTTAACGCTACGAACACCTTTCATAAAAGCAAGTTCAAATCCTGTACCGATAGTAAGGCTTTCACCTGTTGCTTTCATCATTGTACCAAGTGTTCGACTTGCTTCGTTAAAACTGTCAAATGACCATTTAGGGAATTTAACTGCACAATAATCCATAGCAGGTTCATTACAAGCAGTTGTGCAACCAGTAACATCATTTTCAATTTCAAAAAGTGTCTTACCAAGAGCAATTTTAGCTGAAACATATGCAATTCTGTACCCTGTTGCTTTTGAAACAAGAGCAGAAGTACGGCTGACACGAGGGTCGATACCAGTTATAACATATTCATTTCCGTCAGGACTCAAAGCAAACTGAACATTACAGCTACCCTCAACACCCAATCTTGAAACGATTTTTCTCGCAGCACGACGAAGACGTGTAAACTCAGGGTCTGTAAGAGTCTGTGCGGGAATAACGACGATACTGTCACCTGTATGAATACCAACAGGGTCAATGCTCTCTGCACTTGATACACTTATACAGTTATTCTCGCCATCACGGATAACCTCGAATTCAATTTCTTTCCAACCCGCAATACTTTTTTCAATAAGAATCTGACTTACAATTGATGCCTCGAGGCTCTTTTCTGCCTTAACCGAGAGACTTTCACGGTCATAGCAATATTCTGCACTTTCACGGTCAGGTGTATATGCAGGACGGACAATGACGGGATATCCCACTTTATCGGCAAAATCACAAGCCTCTTCCACACCATTAACAACAAGAGCCGGAACAGTTGGCTCGTTCATTTCAGATAACAAGTCTGTGAACGAATGCCTGTTTTTTACACTCCGGATAACGTCCTGATTAATACCGATTAAAACAGTATTTGTCTCTTCAAGATAACCATTTTGTGCAAGTTCAAGGCTTAATTCAAGGCTCTCATCACCACCCGCTGTTGAGAGTAGGGCATCCGGTTTTTCTTTTTCGAGAATTCTTTTTACACTTTCAATATTGAGGGGTTCAATATATACTCTATCAGCAAAAGACTTATCAGTTGCAAGAGCTGATGGTGTTGAATTTGCAAAAATTACTGTTATACCCTCTTCTTTTAATGCACGGCAAACCTGTAATGCAGAATAGTCAAATTCCAATGACTGACCAATTTTTATAGGACCTGCACCAAGGACAAGAATTTTATTGTATTTACTCATTTTCTTCACCGTCCATCATTTTAAAGAAATCTCTGATAATAAATCCTGTACTGCTATCAACATCACCTTTTGGCGTAAACTGAACGGAAAGCCCTTTAAAATTGTTATATTTAAGACCTTCAACAGTACCATCATTAATATTTTTCATAATAATATCTGCAACTTCAGAATCAACCGAGTTTTCATCAACCGCATATCCATGATTTTGGTCTGTGACCATAATCTTTTTAGTACCACTGATAATTACAGGCTGATTTGAGCCTCTATGTGCTTTTTTCATTTTAACAATTCTGAATCCACAAGCAAGAGCCAACATCTGATGTCCAAGACCGATTGCAAAAACAGGAACATTTTGTTCTGTGAGTTTTCGTATGTTTTCAATAAGTTCAGGCTCATCATCAGGGTCTGCAGGTCCATCACAAAGGACAACGCCATCCGGAGAATAAGCCATTATTTCTTCTACAGTTGTAAATGCAGGAACAAAAGTCACATTACAACCATTAAGTAAAAAGGCATTAAGTTGTTTACGAGGTGAGCCATAATCCACAGTCACCACATTATATTTTGCATTCTCACCTTTCATATGAACAGGCTCTTTAATAGAAATTTCACGAACTGCACCTGAAATTGTGTAGTTACGTATTTTCACAAGCAAATCATCAATATTGTCGAGAGAATCAGTGATAGCACCGTTTACATATCCCTTATCACGAAGATATCTCGTAAGACGACGGGTATCAATACCACATATGCCAACAATCTCTCTGCTCTTGAGATAATCGTCAAGATTCATTTCGTTACCATCGGAGCACACATCACACCATTCACGGACAACGTATCCATTTGACATAATCTGACTACCATCATTTTCAGGTTTTATACCACGATTTGCAACAAGAGGATAAGTCTGTGCCACAATCTGACCATAATATGTAGGGTCAGACAATATATCTGTGTATGCTGATGTACAGGTATTGAAAACAACTTCACCGATTGTCACACCTGGTTTGCCCATTGAAAATCCTTCAAAAACCGTTCCATCAGACAGAACGAGATATGCTTTATTTCTTTCTCTCATAAAATCACCTTAATAAGTTGAGAATATATTTTATTGGGTATGTAAGTACAAAAAGCCCATCAAAAGATGGGCATATTTTTTTACTCTACAGGTACCGGCACCGGAGTTGGTATTGACGGTACAGTAGGAAGTGGTGGTAATGTAGGAGGTTCTGTTGGTGGCGGTGGTGCTGTAGGAGGTTCTGTTGGTGGCGGTGGTGCTGTAGTTCCGCCTCCGGTTGTTGTTTCACCTGTTGTTCCTTCGCCTCCGCCTTCGCCGCCAGTAGTTGTTTCACCTGGCTCTGTTGTAACATTCTCTTCGCCACCTGGTTCTCCGATTGCATCACCATAAAGATAACAGTTAGTACATACACCCGGCATATTTGATGCCTTGTACCATCCGTAAGCCTTAGCACCACATCCGGCACCTGCTATACGGCCCGAACCTAAACAATAAGCTGCCTTGATAGCCTTATCGGTATCCTTTTCGAATTCTTTAGGTTCAAGGTCCTTATGAGCGTAATTCATAATCTTATGGAAGAGGTCACCGGCAGGGCTGCCACTAGCTCTTACTTCTTTATTATAGTCATAACCAAACCATACAGCTGCAATATAGTACGAAGTACCACCAACACACCAACGGTCATGGTTACTTGATGTTGTACCTGTTTTACCAAATGTTCTGTGATTTGTAACTGCATATCCACGACCAGTACCACCTGCGCCATAGTAAACTGTCTGGAGCATCTGATTCATAACGTATGCAGTTTCAGGAGAAACAGCCTGTTGGAATTCGTTTTCTGCGCTATTCTTTAGGATTACTTCTCCCTGATTATTCTTAACTTCGTAATATGCATATGGTTTATAGTACTTACCACCATTTCCGAATGTAGCAAAAGCAGCAGCCATCTGAAGTGTTGTAACACCACCTGATGAACCACCTGTTGCAAGAGCAGATGGAGAAACGCTGTCTTTTGTATCACTGTAAGTGCTGATATTGAATTTATTCTTAAGGTAATCATAGCTCACGTCAAAGCCCATCTTCATAAGAATCTGTGCTGGGACTGTGTTGTATGAAATCGCAACTGCATACTGTGATGTAACATAGCTGTTTGGAGAACCCGGGTTACCACCATAGTTGTTAGGCCATCTACGTCCATTCCAGTTAATACCATAGTTCTTGATTTTTGAAGACCATGTGATAATATTCTCTTCAATCGCAGGAGCATAAATTGCCAATGGCTTGATAGAAGAACCAGGCTGACGTATAGCAGCAGCAGCACGGTTGTTGGAACGGTTTTCTGTTTTTTCACCAGCACCACCAACCATTGCAACTATACGACCCGAATAGTCCATAATAGTAATTGCTGATTGAGCAAGTTCTGCACTTGAGCTTACAACTTCACTTGGGAAGCCTGTACGATTAACATATACATTTTCAGCATATTCCTGAACATCCATATCTACAGCAGCAATAATACGAAGACCACCTGAATACATCATATTTGTTGCTTCATAACCTGAATATCCCTGTGCCTTAAGGTCACGGATTACAGATGTGATAATGTAGTCAACATAGTAGCTCTGGATATCGTTATCTGTACTCTTTTCAACTTCGACTTCTTCATCGGCAACATAATTTTCACTGTTTGTGTAAACAAGTTCATATGCCAATGCTTCATCATACTGTTCACGAGTAATAAATTCTTCTTCAAGCATCGCAATAAGACAAGTCTTCTGACGCTTTTTAGTCTCTTCAGGATACCACAAAGGGTCATATTTACCTGGATACTGAGTAATACCGGCAATAGCAGCGCACTCTGCAAGGTTAAGCTTTGAAACATCCTTACCGAAGTATGTCTGTGCTGCAGTCTGAACACCATAACAGTTATGACTCAAATAAATTGTATTGAGATATGCTTCAAGAATTTCATCTTTCTCGTAATATTTTTCCATATTAAGAGCATAGAGCATTTCATTGTATTTTCTGTTAAGATTACGTCCTGCTTCACCTGTAAGGTTCTTGATAAGCTGCTGAGTAATTGTTGAACCACCACGAACCTTACCTGTATTAACGGCGGAATTAATGATACCCAACGTTGAACTGTGCCAGTCAACACCCTTGTGGTCATAGAAACGTTTATCTTCAATAGCAACAAAGGCTTTTCCCATCCATTCGGACATATCCTCGTTGCTTACCCACACTCGGTTTTTCTCACCGTGAAGTTTGGCAATTTCAACAAGGTTATCTTCTTTATCCTTTGCGTAAATAAATGTAGTCTGGTCCTGATTCTGCTGATAGTACTTAAGGTCAAGAATTTTGCTTCCATTTACTGTACTTACCACATCAAACAGAATATAGGAAACTACAAAGAAACAGGTTAACACTGCCACAGAAATGAGGGCAAGAAACGCTGTGCTTATTTTATTCGGGGACTTTCGTCTCTTTGTTGTCTGAGTTTTTCTTCTCATATTACTCCTCCGAAGCCAAATGATAAAATTTTACAAAATAAGTATAACACAAATTTTATAAAAAGAGTAGTTATTTTTTAATAAAAAATAAAATTTTAATAATTTGTAATAATTTTGACAAAAATATTGTTAAAGGAAGTGAAATAATGAAACCTGATATAACAAAATTTTTGATTTTCGGACTACTTGCCGTATCCTGTTTCACGGTTCTTTTCGTAACTCTTAATAACGACCTGAACAACCGAAGTGTTCAGGATTATTCAGATTTTGCAGAAGATTATTTTACAATCAAGGAATATGAAGGGAAAGTCGCTGTCTACAAAAACAACGAAACCAAGCCCTATGTCGTTTATGATTCCTATGTTTCGCTTTTACCTGAACAGGATATAGAACTTCTCAAAAAAGGAATCGTAACAGACGATAAATTATATCTGCAAAGCGTTATCGAAGACTACACAAGTTAAAATACACTGATTTTTGCGTTTTTATTATTTCCTGAAAGGGTTATTTCAATAATTCCCTTATCGCGAATATTGAAATCTACTTTTTCACCATTGACAGTTGCATTGTAACTGTCTTTTTTGTCCGTCATTACAGCAATTACAGAATATTTTTCATTGTTTCCGTAGTATTTGAGTTCACAGTTAAATTCAGTCGCATCGTCATTGAAATTACTGCTCATAACCATAGTGTCAAAACCCGTTGAGAGTGTCTTTGGCTTATAATAAGCATTTGTCCAAATGTTCACAGGTGTTGAAAGTCCACCAAAATTGTGGAACCAACCACCTCTGCCTGATGTAATATTAAACATTTCGAATGTATAATATGAATATTCAACCTCACGTTTCCATGATTTGAGTGCAGTTTCTGCAATTCGGAAAGCAAAATCAGTTTCACCAAGGTCAAGCATAGTTTTCCATACAAACCACTGATGTGAAAGCCACACATTACCATTCCAGTAACCATTTGTGATGTAATATGATGCAGTTTTATCAACAGCAGAAATTCCAACAGGGCTGAACATTTCATCATCACTCTTTAAATGAGAGAGAATCCTGTTACGCTGATTTTCAGTTACGGCACCTGCAATAATCGGGTAAATACCATCCATTGTCTTATTAAGATTTTCACCCTGTGCATTTCTGTATTTTTCTTTTGGGCTGCCATTTTCATCGTGAATAACATACGAAAAATAACCACATTCTTCATCCCATGAATGTTCCTGAAGTGCAGTTGAAATTCTTTCGATATCTTTAAGATATGTTGCTTTATCATCTTCTCTGCCAAGCATATCGGCACACATATAGAGAATTTTTGCACAACGGATGACCTGAGAAGATGAGATTACAGGAGTCGTCCATTTCTGTTTATTTTCAACATACATAGCCTTTTGTGGCGGTAAATCGTCCATACCACTGCAATTATAGAAATAGTCAAAAGTAGTTGTTAAGCCACTGTTGAATTTTGTTGTGGTTGAGCCGTTGATTTTACCTGAAAGAAAATCATAGAACATTTTAACCCGGTCATAGTATTTCAAAAGGTCAGTTTTGTCCTCTGCTCGTTTAAGCATTTCAAGATACTGATAAATATGCACAGGCACCGGTGAGCCATGGAGTAAGAATGCCCATTGGTCATTGTCACTTAAATATGTTTCAAGAATATAATCGGCAATATGTGGTGCAAATTCAAGCATATCAAGACCAATAAATCCGGAATCCCAAGTATAAAATGAGTCCCAACGCTTACCCGGAGTATGGTGAACAACATATTCACCATTTCTGTAAAGTGGATAAACAGTATTCTGAAAAACTGTTGCACGAAGAATTCTGTTTGAGAATTCGTAGGTTTTACCAGCTTCGTTCAAATTGAATTTTTCAAGTGAATTATATGCATTTTCATAGATTTTTTCATACTCATCAGTAGTCTTGTATTTTGTTTCACCATAAGAAAGTACGGCATATTCAATATGCTCTGTATGTGGCTGTACATAAAGAGTATATACAACAGTATTGTGATAAAAACCTTCATCACTGTGTTTTTCAGAGAACGAGCCTGAAAATGTTTCAAGCATATTCTGGAAGCTCTCGTCAGGCTGTGAAATTCTCGCAGTCGGACTGTCCTCAAGACAACCTGTATTAAAGTCACGGAAACGAGTGACATCATTAAATGTTCTTACATAGAATCTGTCCAAAACACCATCATATTTATAACTTGCAACCTTACCCTTTTCACAAGTTTTTGTTTCAATTTCAGGATAGAAATTATGTGTTTTTGAATCAACTGAAACTGATTCTCCTTTTTCTGTAACACAAAGGAAGTCAAATTCAATTCCACCCGTACCACAGGAAACAAGTTCAACATCCCCACTATTGAATGGAATTGATAATATGTTAAAGTAAGTTGCACTTTCAAAAACGACTTTTTTACCATTAAGTATCCATTCGCTATTTTTATCATCAGTTGTACGATAACGAATGTTGAGTACAGGTTCTACAAAGCCATCAATATCATTTATTTCATAAGTGATTCTATCCCCTGATTCTTCACCAAGTTTTGGGAATTTGGGCAGAATATAACGATTGTTATCTCGGTCACCAAGACCCTTGTGATAAGTGAATCCGTCATCAAAGAATTCACCTTTTTTCATAGCATCAATAACCTGCTTATCCCAAGGACGGATAGTGTTGTAATCATAAGATTTATAATCAAGAGCCTTAATAAAGATATTCTTTTCAGGCAACACAGGAGTCGTTGCATATACATTAGGGTATTCAATTGCAGAAAAGAGATTCAAGAGACAAATCTGTGTAATATCTGTGTTATTCACAAACTTTGTACGGACAAGAACACTGTCGCTGTCAAGCTTTGTAAAAGACACATCAGCATAAACCTTATCTTTCCATTCAAGGTCATAACGATATGAATAGAATGAATAATCTGCCTTTGCTTCCCAAGGATGAACACCAACAGGCACAGTCACATTCGGAACACGGCTGTCAGCATTTTCCACTGCAGGACTTACAACGCAATCAAAACGCACTCCACCTTCTGTATCATGGTCAACAATTCTCGAAATACCACTGTATTTTTTCGAATAAGGACCCCAGTTTCCTAAATGATTATACATCTTTTCAAGTACTTTGCTCATAATGAATACCTCGCGTAAAAATATGAGAATATTATACCAGATATTGTGGTAGTTTTCAATAATAATACATATAAATGTTAAACAGTTTAACAAATTGGAGTTTGTCGAAATAAGTGTAGAGTGCAGAACGCAAAGTGCAAAACGTCGGAACTGCGTTGAAATTATATATGACATGTTATTCTAGGAAGCGAGGTAACGAAGATACGCTGTTGGTTGATATTTCGCTTTGGTTAAGATTCTTCGCTTACGCTCAGAATGACTTATAAATTATATCAGATATTAAATGACAACGGCGGTAGCAAGCTACCGCCCTACCGTATCAACTTTATGTACTCGACAAATTACAATTCATTCACTATGTCCGTGCTCCTCTGCCTTTCGGCATACCGTCGCACATGGACGAAGAGTTCGAGTCTCTAAACAAAAAAATAAATCCACACACCGAGTGGTGTATGGATTTATTTGGCGCAGAAGGAGAGACTCGACAAGGCTTTGCCTTGTCTTTGCTTCGCAAAATCCTATTTGTATGTCCGTGCTCCTCTGCCATTCGGCATACCGTCGCACATGGACAAAGAGTTCGAGTCTCTAAACAAAAAAATAAATCCACACACCGCGTGGTGTATGGATTTATTTGGCGCAGAAGGAGAGACTCGAACTCTCGCACCGGTTTCCCGGCCTACGCCCTTAGCAGGGGCGCCTCGTCACCAACTTGAGTACTTCTGCAAGTGTAACGGATTTAACCATTATTTAATTAAAAAGCGGGCTGTAATTAAATTACAACCCGCATCTGGCGGAGAGAGTGGGATTCGAACCCACGGTACGTTGCCGTACGACGGTTTTCAAGACCGTTCCGTTATAACCACTTCGGTATCTCTCCGTATTGGGCTTGATTATAATATCATAAAAGATAACCATTGTCAAGAACTTTTTTAATTATTTTTTAAGGACTTGCAAACTTTATTTTGACCATCGCATATACTCCCATGAGGTGTTATTATGTTATTGTCATTATTGCAAAGTCTTTCCACAAATATTCTTTATTTTATGCTTCATCTATCCTCCGCTAATTCTTTTCCCAAACCTTTGAATGCCAAAGAAGAATATGATGAATTCATTAAATTTCATGAAAATGATGACATAAATGCAAGAAACAAGTTAGTTAATCACAATATGCGACTCGTAGCCCATATTATTAAAAAATATTATTCAAATTACTCCGACCAGGAAGACATTATTTCTATCGGCACAATTGGTCTTATCAAGGCTATTAACACATTTGACTACACAAAAGGTACACGCCTTGCCACTTATGCTTCCCGATGTATTGAAAATGAAATTTTTATGCATTTCCGAACAAGAAAGAAGAATGCGCAAGAAATTTCAATGGATGAGCCTATTGATACGGACAGTGAGGGTAATCCGCTCACCTTTTCCGATATTATTTTCAGTACAGAGTCAGTTTTTGATGATGTAGAATTAAAAATCCAGACAGAAAAGCTGTATCGATATATAGATAATCTTCAAGACCAACGAAAAAAACAAATTCTTATAATGAGATATGGACTTTATGATACAGAACCTTTCACACAAAGAGAAATTGCCCAAAAACTTGGTATATCACGTTCCTACGTATCACGAATCGAAACAAAAGCATTAGAAGAATTACGGGAATACTTTGAAGTAGACTAAAAAATTACCCATTGTTATACCAATGGGTAAAAATTTAATCTTCAACCATATTTCTGACTTTTTGTGGTGTTGGAATATCGGTAAATCCATAGAACTTTCTTGCATTTTCACCTAAGAAAAGTTTTTTGTTTTCTTCTGAAATCTCTGTTGATTTAACAACGAAATCAAAGCTCATTTTATATGTGATTGCAGTCATTGTGCGAGGATAATCACTACCCCACATAATTTTATCATATCCCACAAGGTCAGCAGCCTTGTTAATTGCATTAACGGCAGATGGAAATGGATAGAATTCCGAATTGAAAAGCCATGTAATTCCACCACTTTCAATGAAAACATTCTTATTTTTTGCAAGTTTAATCTGTTCTAACCAGTTTTCTCTTGTAACCATACCAAAATGACCGATTGCTATTCTAAGTTCCGGAAACATATCAATAATTTCCTGCATCATTTCTGTCTGTTCATCACCATCAGCAAGGTCAATCGAAATGAATTTACCATTATCATTTGCCACCTTAAATGGTTCAAGGTGTTTGAGAAGATTTTTGTCTGCAAGGCGTCCTGCACAGATTTTTATTCCATCAAAATTCTTAATATCACTAAGTGATTTTTCCCCATACAAAGAGCAAATTTTAATTCTGTCACTTTTACATTTAAGAAGGTACTCATCCTGATTACCGTCGATATATTCCTGAGTAATCACAGCACCAGAAACACCGGCATAGTCCATATTCGCAAGGAATCGTTCAACTGAATTTTCACCATCTGTCATATAAGCAGGCATCATCTGACGGATTTCGCCACCGAAATCACTTTTGCCACCACCTACATCATAAACAGGCTTGCCATTAACTATTCCGTTCTGTTTTTTCCACAAGTGAGCATGTGCATCAATAATCATAATGTTACTCCATCTTTAAAAATTGCGATTTCACGATTGCCCTGAATTTCATTTTTTGTCATTTCGCCATCAGCAACTCGTCTTATAAGGTCTAATAACTCATCTGCTTTTGCCTTTTTTTCAAAACCAAATGCAGAATAATCAATCCAATGAGATTTTTTCGTTGCAATATTATCATTGGATGCGATTTTGATTGTAGGCACTGAACCACCCAGAGGTGTTCCCCTACCCGTTGTAAACAATACTAAATGACAACCAACTGCTGAAAGGTTTGTAATCGAAACAATGTCATTACCCGGACCATTCAAGAGATTAAGTCCCGGTTTTGTCAAAACATCACCATAATCAAGCACATCAACAACGGGTGCTGTTCCACCCTTTTGTACACAACCAAGTGATTTTTCTTCAAGAGTGGTAATTCCACCCTCTTTATTTCCCGGTGATGGATTTTCAGAAACCGGTTCACCGTGGTCTTTGAAATACTGTTTGAAATCATTGATAAGATTAACGCTCTTATCAAACACATCTTTTGTAACACATCTGTCAAAAAGCACTGTTTCTGCGCCGAACATTTCAGGAACTTCAGTTAACACCGCAGTACCGCCCATAGCGCAGATTTCATCAGTTACTTTTCCAACAACAGCATTTGCTGTAATACCTGAAAAACCGTCAGAGCCACCGCATTTAAGACCGATTTTGAGTTTAGAAGCAGGAACTTCTTCACGCTTATCCTTTGAAGCAATTTCCTTTAATTCATTGATAAGTGCTATACCTTCTTCAAGTTCGTTTTCACAGTCCTGAACAGACAAGAATTTAACTCTGTTTTCATTCCAGGAGCCCAAAACTTTTTGCATTTCAGGGATATTGTTGTTTTCACAGCCAAGACCAAGGACAAGCACACCACCTGCATTTGGATGCTTTATTAGTCCACGGAGAATTAACTGTGTTGTTTTATTGTCTTTACCCAACTGACTACAACCATAAGGATGTGAGAAACAGATTGCACCTGTTTTTTCGGATAACTGTTTTGCGATACTGTTCACACAGCCAACTGTCGGTACAATCCATATATCATTCCTGATACCTATATCACCATTTTCACGGACATAAGCATTGATTGTAAAAGGCTCTTTTTTTGGCAATTCACTATAAGTCGGATTGTATTCATAAGAAAGAATATCACCCAATTTTGTTTTCATATTATGAGAGTGGACACTCTCACCTTTTTTAATATTTTCAGTTGCATATCCGATTGGATATCCGTATTTGATGACATCTGTACCTTTCGGGATATCACATAATGCGATTTTGTGACCGGTCTGCAAGTTTACACAGACATTATCATTTTCGTTTATTCTGACAGTATACATTTCATTGTTTCCTTTGCACCAATTGTGTCAATTTTATTATAGTATTCAGTAACCATTTCGGTCAATTCTGAAAGGCCAGTCTGCCACAATGAAGTATTTTTAAGTATGTCTGCAATACTGTCATTTTTCATTGTTGTAACAACATCTGCATTATCGTCAGGAGTATCGTTTTTATAGAAATAAATAAGGTTTGCCAATGCAAGTGTAAGTCCCTTTGGTGCTTTGCTGTTTTTCTCTTTATATTTGAGAAGTGTCGGGAGCACACGAACAGAGAATTTACTTACAGAATTGAGTGCTATTGAACGCCATTTATGCTGGATAAAGGGGTTTCTGAAACGGTCAAAAACATTGTTTGCAAATGTTCTGCTATCATCATTATCACCTATTGTAGGCAAAATTTCTTCTGTCATACATTTATTTAAGAATGCAGAGGTTGTTTCATCCGCCATAGCCTCACCTACTGTTTCAATGCCTGAAAGAAG
>JAZNLY010000004.1:0-9232 GCA_045579305.1 Candidatus Fimenecus sp.
ACTGTTGCATCTGCTGATACATAATGAGGAGGTGCAACAGGAGTTTTTGCATAAATTCTCCAGCTTGTGTCTGACAAATCAAGGTCCACTTTTGGATTGAGAAGGTCAAGGTTTGCTTCCCACAAACTGTCGATTGTACCAACATCTTTCCAATATCCGTCGAAGAGATAAGCAAACATTGGCTCACCGTCAGCGTGCATCTTTGGAATAACATTCTTACCAAAGTCGTTAGAGGACTCAGGGTCAGCCTCGTCATCAATAAGATACTGACGGAGCTTGCTCCAAGTAAATACATAAACACCCATTGAAGCCTTGTTACTTCTTGGATTCTTTGGTTTTTCTTCAAATTCGCTGATTGAATTATCATCATTGAGAATCATAAGACCAAAACGGCTTGCTTCTTCCCAAGAAACCTCAAGCATTGCGATTGTGCAGGATGCACCCTTCTCCTTGTGGTATTCGAGCATCTTGTTATAGTCCATCTTATAGATATGGTCACCTGAAAGAATTACAACATATTCAGGGTCATAACGGTCGATGAAATTGATATTCTGATAAATAGCATTTGCAGTACCCTTGTACCATTCTGTACCCTTAATCTGCTGATAAGGTGAAAGAATGTGAACACCGCCATTAGCACGGTCAAGGTCCCATGCCTGACCATTACCGATATAGTCGTTGAGTTCAAGTGGTTGGTACTGTGTCAGAACACCAACTGTTGAAATACCTGAGTTTACACAGTTTGAAAGTGGGAAGTCAATAATTCTGTACTTACCGCCATAAGGTACGGCAGGTTTAGCAATGTTCTTTGTAAGAATTCCAAGACGGCTTCCCTGACCGCCTGCAAGAAGCATTGCAATACATTCCTGTTTTCTAGCCATATTTATTCCTCCTTAATTGGATGTTAATATACTTTGATTATCTTGTTTTCTTAAGATAAATTGTTGACATTGGTGGCAAATCAAGAGAAATGCTTTGCTCAAATCCGTGCATTCCTGTCTTTTCTGCTTTGATTTTTTCAGGTTGTGTTATTCCCGTACCGCCATATTTACAGTCATCGGAATTAAACACAATTTTGTAATTGCCTTTCTGTGGAACACCAATCCGATAGTTTTCACGACGGACAGGTGTAAAGTTGCAGACTGCAATAATCTCCTTACCTTTTTCGTCAATTCGACGGAATGAAATTACCGAATTGTCATTATCATCTGCTGAAATCCATGAGAAGCCTTCCCATGAATGGTCAACCTGCCAGAGAGGAGCATTGTCCTTATAGAAATGGTTGAGTTCCTTGAAGTAAGTCTGCAACTGTTTGTGTGCGTCATAATCGAGAAGAAGCCAATCGAGTCCCTGCTTATAATTCCATTCGATAAACTGACCGAATTCAGAGCCCATAAACATAAGCTTTTTACCCGGATGAGCCATCATATAGCCCATAAATGCACGAACACCTGCAAACTTTTCTTCATAAGTTCCCGGCATTTTATTGATAAGAGAGCATTTTCCGTGCACAACCTCATCGTGAGAGATTGGCAGGATAAAATTCTCTGAAAATGCGTAGAAGAATGAGAATGTGATGCAACCGTGATTACCTTTTCTGTAAAGTGGGTCCATGGAGAAATATCGGAGAATATCGTTCATCCAACCCATATTCCACTTGTAGTTAAAACCAAGACCACCCATATAGACAGGCTTTGTAACCATTGGCCACGCTGTACTTTCTTCTGCTATGAGAAGACTTCCGTGGTAGTCACGAAAAACATTCATACTCAGTTTATTAAGAAAATCTATTGTTTCGAGATTCTGGTTACCGCCGTTTTTATTTGCAATCCAATGACCATCATCTCTGCCGTAGTCAAGATAGAGCATTGAAGCAACTGCGTCAACACGAAGTCCGTCGATGTGATATTTATCAAGCCAGAACATTGCACTAGAAATCAGGAAGGACTGAACTTCGTTTCTGCCGAAGTCAAATACCTTTGTACCCCATTCAAGATGTTCACCTTTTCGCACATCGGCATATTCATAACAAGCAGTACCGTCAAACTCGTAAAGTCCGTTTGCATCCTTCGGGAAATGAGCAGGTACCCAGTCAAGAATTACGCCGATTCCGTTTTTGTGGCACATATCAATAAGATACATCAAATCGTCAGGAGTGCCATAACGGGAAGTTGCTGCAAAATATCCGGTAACCTGATAACCCCACGAGCCGTCAAAAGGATATTCGGTAAGAGGCATAAACTCAATGTGAGTATATCCCATTTCCTTAACATAAGGGATTAACTCCTCAGCCATTTTACGGTATGAATAAAAGTTTCCGTCTTCATATTGCTTCCAGGAGCCGAAATGCACCTCGTAGATATTCACAGGCTTGTCGTACTGTGCCTTTTCACGCTTTGCCTTTTCCCATTTGTCGTCGGTCCATTTGTATGAGCCTAACTCATAGTACTTTGTGGCATTGTCAGGACGGGTTTCCATATGGTAACCATAAGGGTCGCTTTTCATAAGCTTTCTGCCATCCTTTGTTGTGATGCAGAATTTATATGAATCGTAAAGCTTCACATTTTTCACATAAACTTCCCATATGCCACCTGCAGTAATTCGTTCTGCCATATTGGCTGTGTCGTTCCAGCCGTTGAAATCACCACAAATACTGACAGCTGCTGCATTTGGTGCCCAGGTACGGAAAACAACCGTGTCATTATCAACACGATGCGCCCCCATATACTCATAGGCACGGGCATTGTTTCCCTGATGAAACAGATATACAGGCACCTGTGCCTCATAACTGTTATTTTTAACTTCCGCCACTTTCATCACCTCGCAAAATTTAACATAGATATACAGATATATTTTACCACTCCGAGAATACGATTTCAAGTGATTTTTGCACAGTTTGTTCAATTTGATAACAAATTTCATTACAACCATTTGTGCAGTTTGTTACAAAATTTGACAAAAAGAACAAAAAAAGACTCTCCTTGTATTGTAAGAAGAGCCATAAATTATTATTTAATATTCAAATTGGAGTTTGTCGAGGTGAGTGCAAAATTCCTTGGTATCACGGTAGGGCGGGGGCTTGCCCCCGCCGTTGTTGGTTAATATGTTGCTTTTCGGCGGGGTCAAGACCCCGCCCTACCAGTCGCATATAAAATTAAATCATCCCGATAAATTATAATTTGTATTGCGGAAAAAGAATCAATTATCTGTAAAATTACCGGTATATAACTGATAATATTTTCCCTTTTGCTCTATCAAATCGTCGTGGTCGCCACGCTCAATGATTCTTCCGTTTTCAAGCACCATAATGGCATTTGCATTTCGTACTGTTGAAAGACGATGAGCAATAACGAAAACTGTTCTTCCACTCATAAGCTTATCCATACCCTGCTCAATGAGTTTTTCTGTTCTTGTGTCGATTGAGCTTGTTGCCTCGTCAAGGATAAGCACCGGAGGGTCGGCAACTGCAGCACGTGCGATTGAAAGAAGCTGACGTTGTCCCTGTGAAAGGTTTGAACCGTCACCTGTAAGCATTGTGTCATATCCGTCAGGAAGATGTGTGATAAATGAATGTGCATTCGCAAGCTTTGCTGCTTCCACAATCTGCTCGTGTGTGGCTGTAAGATTACCATAACGGATGTTATCTTCGATAGTACCTGTAAAAAGGTGTGTATCCTGAAGAACAATACCCAATGAACGACGCAAATCGTCCTTTTTGATTTTCTTGATGTTTATTCCGTCATAACGGATTTTGCCTTCCTGAATTTCATAGAAGCGGTTGATAAGATTTGTAATTGTTGTTTTACCTGCACCGGTTGAGCCGACAAATGCGATTTTCTGTCCCGGTTTTGCATAGAGTGAAACATCGTGAAGGACAGTTTTTTCGTCTGTATATCCGAATGTAACGTCCTCGAAAACAATGTCACCTGCAAGACGAGTATATGTTACAGTACCATCACCGTGAGTATGCTTCCATGCCCACATGCCTGTGTGATTTTCTGTTTCGTGGATTTTGCCTTTTTCATCAACTGTGGCATTGACAAGCATTACATAACCCTCGTCAACCTCAGGCTTCTGGTCGATAATCTCGAAAATTCTTTCTGCACCTGCAAGTGCCATAAGAGCGTTATTGAATTGCTGTGTAATGTTTGAAATCGGTTGTGTAAAGCTTCTGATATACTGCAGGAATGCCACGATTTCACCCGGTGACATTTTGCCTTTGAGAGCTAAAAGACCACCAACAGCAGCAGTAAGGGCATAAGTGATGTGAGAAAGGTTGTTCATAATAGGACCTAACATACTTGCAAATGTATTGGCACTTGTTGCAGCCCTACGAAGATTTTCGTTGATTTCACCGAAATGAGAAACAACTTCTTCCTCGTGATTAAACACCTGAACGACCTTTTGTCCCTCAATGATTTCTTCAATATAACCGTTTACCGAGCCTAACTGCTCCTGTTGTTTTTTGAAGAAGAAAGCACTTTTTTTACCAAGAGTTTTTGTAATTAAAACCATCACAACAACCATTGCGATAACGATAAGTGTCATCTGCCAACTGAGATAAAGCATAATGCAGAATGAACCTATAATCATAACGCCCGATGAAATGAACTGTGTTACTCCTTGACTTATAAACATACGAAGTGTTTCAACGTCGTTTGTGAAACGGCTCATAATTTCACCGTTTGGTCGCGAATCAAAAAAGTTTATGGGTAAATCAGTAAGAGAATCGAACAAATCTTTTCTGAGTTTATTAAGTGTTTTCTGTGTAAGCCATACAGAGCACTTTGACTGGCCATAGGATGCCAATGCACCGCCGATAAAGACAAATGCCATAATACCCATCATTTTGAAAAGTTCTGTAACAAGTGGTCCTTCAAAATTCTTACCGATAAGAGGTGTGAGAAAATCGTCAATAATAGGTTTTATAAACAACGAACCTGAAACAGATGCAATTGAACTTATTGCGGCAAACATAAGCATACCGAAGAACAAGCCCTTTTGCTTTAAAATATAGCCAAGAAGTCGGCGTATTGTACCTTTTGTATTTTTAGGTTTCTGCACCGGTTTTCCCCGGTTACGGTTACCGGGTCCGCCCCCCATTGGTCCTGCCATATTTAAGCACCTCCCACTATATCAAAGTCGTCACTGCCCTTTTGCTGTGACTCGTAAATATCCTTGTAAATCTCATTACGGCTGAGAAGCTCCTCGTGTGTACCAATATCATTTATAGAGCCTTCTTCAAGAATAATAATCTTGTCACAATCGGCAACGGAAGAAATTCTCTGGGCAATAATAATCTTTGTTGTTTCAGGAATACAGGAACGAAGTCCTGTTCTGATTTTTGAATCAGTAAATCTATCAACAGCACTTGTTGAGTCATCAAGAATAAGGATTTTCGGATTTTTGCGAATTGCCCGTGCAATACAAAGTCTTTGCTTCTGTCCGCCGGAAACATTGGCACCGCCTTGACTCAAATCTGTATTATATCCGTCAGGGAATGTTGAAATAAAGCTATGTGCATCTGCAATTTCACAAGCAGCAACCAGCTCTTCATCTGTTGCATTTTTGTTACCCCAACGAAGATTTTCGGCAATTGTACCTGAGAAAAGCACATTTTTCTGAAGTACCATACTTACCTCTTCACGGAGAGTATGAATTTTGTAATCCTTTACATTAACTCCACCAACTTTAACCTGACCCTCGGTCACATCATAAAGACGGGGGATGAGCTGAACAAGGCTTGATTTTGCTGAGCCGGTTGCACCGATAATGCCCACCATTTCGCCACTGTTGATTTTAAAGGATGCATTGTTAATTGTCGGAAGTGATGCACCGTCATAACGGAAAGTTACGTTTTCGAACTCAATTGAGCCGTCTTTAACTTCTTTTGTTGTTGTTTTACCGTCACGGATACTTGGTTCTTCTTCAATTACTTCAAGAATACGCTTTGCACTTGCCTGTGACATAAAGAACTGTGTAATAAGCAAAACAACCATAAGGAAGTGAATGAGAATCTGCATAATATATGTGAAAATAGCAGAGAAATCACCAATCAATAATGTTTCATAAGAAATTGCTTTTGCAGCAATATAGAGAATTGCAAGAACTGTGCCGTACATAATAATTGTGAATGTAGGCATACCCAGAATCATAAGCTTTTCGGCAAAAATCGCCGCATCCATAAGCTCATCATTTGCCTTTTTGAACTTTTTCTTTTCGTGAGCCGAACGTACAAAAGCCTTTACAACCCGGATATTTGTGAGATTTTCCTGAATTGATGCATTGAATGAGTCAAACATTTCAAGGAGCTTTTTGAATCTCTTGAGTGCAATAGGTGCAAAAATTATAAGGATGATTGCAATAAGAGGAAGTGACACAAGAAATACCCGTGATATTTCCGGACTCATTGTAATTGTAATAACAAGGGCAACAATCAACATAACCGGAGCACGGAACATCATTCTTATCATCATTACAAATGTGTTCTGAACTGAGTTTATGTCAGTTGTGATTCTTGTAATCAGAGATGCTGTTGAGAATTTATCAATGTTTGAGAATGAGAATTTCTGGATTTTACCCATAATTGATTCACGGAGTGTTGCACCGAAGCCCATACCTGCCACTGCCGCCATTCTCGCTGCCATAGCACCACAGAAAAGTGAACCCAAGGCATATAAAAGCATTTTGAGTCCAAGTCTTAAAATCTGATTCATGCTATCGTCCGTCATTCCGCTTTCCTGCTGAACAATGTTCACAATATCAGCCATAACAAGGGGAATCATAAGTTCAAGTACAACTTCACCTATCATAAGGACAGGTGACATTATTGCAGGAACTATATATTTCTTTGCATATCTTAAAAGCTTAAACATTGTCATCCTCCTTTACAAAATCAGTAAGATTATCATTCATTCGTTCAAGGAATGACACAAGAGTGTCCATTTCCTCCTCTGTAAAACCTCTGAATGTAACTCCGTTAACACACAAAAATGTATCGTCAGTATATTTCACAAGCTCCTGTCCTTTTTTTGTGAGCTTTACAGAATTTCTTCGGGCATCCTTTTTATTTTCAACACGGACAACAAGACCCGATTCTTCCATTCTTTTAAGCGATGTCGCAACGGATGGCGCAGAAATACGAAGAAAGTCTGCAATCTCCTTCTGTGTTGCATTTTTATGCTCACTTAAATATTTTAGTATGGGCGGTTGACCGAAATAAATGCCCTTTTCACGGAATCTTGCATCCACCAGATTTCTGTGACTACAATGATAACGGTGAAAAGCATCATTTATGTTTTTTATCTTTTCTGTCATTTTTGTACATTTCCTTCTTAATCTGTTCAGTAATAGTTAATCGATTAATAATTAACCGGTTAACTATTTTTAATTATACATCCTTTTTCACCCCTGTCAACACCAAAAAATCGACCCAAATGTGAACAATTTGTAAACATTTCGGCGATTTTGGCAAATCGTCCCGCAAATCCCGGGACGATTTTCAATTTACGCCCTATATATGGAGGGTATTTTTTTCGGATATCTGAAAAAACTCTCAAAAATCAGGTGGTTTAAATAGTTGTCATTCTGAGGAGTGTAGCGACGAAGAATCTCTGTTGATTTATATGTTGCTCAATGAGAGATTCTTCGCATTCGCTCAGAATGACCTGTTTCCACCAAAATTTACACAGGAGGCTACAAAATGAATGAGAAAAAACTTACAAAAAAGGAAAAGGAATTCTGTAGTTGGTATGTACGACTTCGGAATCCCCGTGAAGCGGCATTACGGTCAGGGTTTACAATTCTGCCCGAGCATCGTGCTTTAAGTCTTTTAGGGAAAAAGAATATCCGTGAGAAGATAGCAGAGCTTGAAAAAGAAAGCCTTGCCGACTCGAATCTTGTTTCGGCAGGACTACAACGCCTTGCATTCGGCTCTGTTTCTGATGCCATAAAGCTTATCCTTTCGGTGAATGAAAACAAGTCCCCCGATGTTGATTCTCTTGACCTTTTTAATGTGTCAGAAATCAAAATCACCAATGGAAAAGGTATGGAAATCAAATTTTTTGACCGACTTAAAGCCCTTGAAAGACTCAGTGACCTTTCCCGTGACGACGGAAATGAAGGTATGCTCTCTTTTTATGAGGCAATTGAAAAAAGCGCTTCTCATAACCCGGGAGTTGAAAAGTAATGGCAAGAATGCAATTCACACAATTTTCCAAAAAGCAGCTTACAGTCCTTAACTGGTGGTGCAAATCAAGTCCGTTCAATTCTTATGACGCCATCATCTGTGATGGTGCTGTGAGAAGCGGCAAAACAGTTTGTATGTCCATTTCATTCATTCTCTGGAGCTTCTATAGTTTTTCTGACTGCTCTTTTGCAATTTGCGGAAAGACCATCACGTCACTGCGACGAAGTGTTATCTCTCCTCTGCTTCCCATTCTGACTGAATTGGGTTTTTCTGTGAAAGAGAAAAAGAGTGCCAACCTTATTGAAATCGGAAAAGGCAACCGAATCAACCGATACTACCTTTTTGGCGGACGCGACGAATCCTCGGCATCCCTTATTCAGGGTATGACACTCTGTGGTGTACTCCTTGACGAGGTCGCCCTTATGCCCCGTTCCTTTGTTGAGCAGGCAATTGCAAGATGCTCGGTAAACGGTTCAAAATTCTGGTTTAATTGCAACCCTGAAAATCCTCGTCATTGGTTTTACAGAGAATGGATTAAAAAGGCAAAAGAAAAAAACTGTCTTTACCTTCACTTTCTTATGAGTGACAATCCATCCCTTTCCGACCATATACGACAAAGGTACGAGTCACTTTACTCGGGTGCTTTCTATGAAAGATTTGTCCTTGGTAAATGGGTGGCTGTGGACGGTCTTGTCTATCCTTTTTTCAATGAAAAGGAGCATATTGCCACAATTGTGCCTGAAGAATGCAGTAAATACTACATCTCCTGCGACTATGGAACAGTAAACCCTGCATCATTCGGACTCTGGGGATTACACGAGGGAATATGGTACAGATTACGGGAATTCTATCACGATTCAAAGGCAAAAGGCTTTCAGATGACCGACCGTGAATACTATGACAAATTAGTTTCTCTGGCAAATGACAAAAAGATTGAAGCGGTGATAGTTGACCCATCCGCAGCGTCCTTTATGGAGTGTATCCGACGAGAGGGTAAATTCCGTGTTATTCCTGCCCGAAACAATGTTTCCGACGGAATCCGTA
>JAZNLY010000005.1:0-20026 GCA_045579305.1 Candidatus Fimenecus sp.
TGATGGTGGTAATTCATATTTAAGACCTGGTAAAATTTCTCTTACTGAAGATTTTTCTTCATCTATTCTCTTGACTGCATCAATTATTTTATAATCTTCGTCACAGAGAATAATATTGCTACGTTGTCCCATTATTTCGCAAATAAGATTATATGTTGTCTTATCCCCTATTTCAGTTGTTCCATCAAAAACAAATATTAGAATACGGTCGTTTTTAATCTGCTTAATTTCAGTTAAAACAGCACCAACAAGCCTTTTTCTAAGCAACATACAAAGCATTGGTGGAACTTTAGGATTTTCAAGATTATATCTACTTAAATGAACTCGTGGACTCTGACCGTCACAGGACAAATAGAGTCTGTAAGCACCATTTCGGGTACGCATAATAAACACCAACTCATTTTTTGATGGTTGATGTATCTTATCAATTTTAGAGCCTGTGAGATACTCTGTAAGCTCATTTTTAATTAAACCTAAGGTAATTCCGTCTAATGCCATAAAATCCTCTTATATAGTAATTATCGGCGTATTTTGTTCAGCCAACAAACATTCTACTTTAAATTCATCTGAAATCTTGTCTGCAAGTGGTTTAATAGCAATGTCTTCTGTCTCAAAATGACCACAAGCAAATAATACTATGCCAATTTCATTTGCATCAAGAAAAGCGTGATGTGAAGCGTCACCGGTAAGTAAAGCATCACAATTCATCTCTTTTGCAAGTTGAAGATAATCACTGCCCGAGCCACTGCAAACTGCAATCTTATTTATCTTTTTATCAATAGAGTTATATCTCACAACTCCACCCAATTTACCTCTTAAAAACAAAGCAAAATCTTCAGCTAATACGTTATTATCAAAATACGCAATATTAAGACAAGTGTCTTCAACCTTTTCATATTCTGTTACATTGATATAACTGCAAAGAATATCATTTACACCGCCCACAGCCTTATCATAGTTTGTGTGGGCTGAAATGATGCTGATACCATTCTCGATAAGTTTATAGATTAAACTATCACTCAAAACATCGGTTACAGGCTTGAAAATAAGAGGATGGTGAGTAATAATCAAGTCACTGTTATTATTAATCGCCTGATTAACTACTTCTAACGTAATATCAAGTGCAAAAGTAATTCTGTTCACGTTTTTATCTTCATCGCCAACAAGAAGACCGGAATTATCCCATTCTTCCTGAGTATTAAAAGGAGCAATAGAATCTATGTAGTTATATATATCTTTTACTGTTGCCATTGTTTTAACTCACCTACTATTTTTTCAAGTTCTGTACATTCCTTATCTGCGTTTTTCAATGCAATAAGCTTTTTGTTATATTTAGTAAATATTTTGGCAAGATATTCTCTTGATAAAGCATCATTATTATGTGGCAATTTACCTACAATCAAATCATGGCCCGTATAAGCTGTCTGACCGGTATAATAATAGCAGCTTATTATTATGTAAAGTTTATCGCAATCTTTCGCAACAACTTCTTCATCAATGATAAATCCATTATCAAAGAGAGTTTTTCGAAGCTCCTCGATATGTGTCATTGGTTGAAGAATCAGGTGTATGTCTTCATTTTTAAGCCATTCAGTCCGTTCAATGAACTGTGAAATCAGAAGTCCGCCCATACCGGCAACGGCAATTTCTTCTACTTCATTTTCTCTGAAATTATCAAGTCCATCAGAAAGCCTTAATTCAATCTGTTCTGAAAATCCGTATGAAACTACAGCATCTCTTGCATTTTCAAGAGGACCTACACGCAAATCAGCAGCAATCCCCTTTTGTATAATCCCTTTTTCTACTAAATACACAGGTAAATATGCGTGGTCCGTACCGATATCTGCAAATATTTTATTATTTCTCACTAAATTTGCAATAGCCATAAGTCTGTTATCAAGTTTCATACTAATCACCACACTTTTACAAAAATCCCCCTATGAATTATAGGAGGATTTTTCTTTAATTATTTGTCAGCGTTTTCCTTCAAAAACTGGTTAATGCCATCAACAAACTCATCAGGGTCAACACCGTGAACCATACAAGCCTGTTCAACAGTTTCACCTCTTGCAGAAGGACAACCAAGACAATGCATTCCAAGACTTAAAAAGAATGGAACTGTTTCTCTTGCATTATCAAGGATTTCACCGATATTCATATCTTTTGTTACCTGAAACATCTTTTATTCTCCTTTTGCTACTGATACAGTTACTTTTTTGTCATTTACTGTAAACTCATTTGAATAGTCTGCTGTTATTTCTTCATTAATAACGATAGAATCAGCAAGAAGTTCACTTGCAATGTAATCAAGTTTTTCAGTAAGTGCATTTACAATGAACTCGTCATCAACTTTAATTGCAGCCTTAATTCTCTGTTCAACCTGATAACCTGCATCTTTACGAGCAACCTGGCACTGACGGATAATATCACGAACAACGCCTTCTTTAAGGAGTTCATCAGTAAGAATGATATCAAGAGCAACAACAGCACCCTGAGTAAATTCAGCAGAAACAACGCCATCTTTTGTCTTTGACTGTACTGCAAAGATTGATGCATCGAATTTTTCGTCCCAGCCAGGAACTTCAACTTCGCCACCAGCAACAACTGCTGCTGTGAGAGCTTTCATTTCATCAGCTGAAAGACCTTCAAGTGTCTGCTTCATCTTGTTAACATTCTGCTTAAGAACAGCACCTGCAACCTTAAAGTTAACTGTAAGGAACTGATCCTCAAGAACATTGATATCATCAATATATTCAACTGCCTTGATATTAAGTTCATCAAGAATATTCTTCTCAAAAGTCTTAACTTTATTAGCAGTTTCATTGTCACAGCAAACAAAAAGTTTACAAAGTGGCTGACGAACCTTAATCTGCTGTTCGTTACGAAGTCTCATTGCAGTAGCAATAACATCACGAACAAGAGCAGTCTGTTCAATAACTCCATCATCAGTAACGCCTTCAATTTCTGTTGGCCAATCACTGAGATGAACTGATTCTGCAACTGTTGAATCGCACTTTCTGACAAGATTCTGCCAGATGTAATCTGTCATAAATGGAATAATTGGAGCCATTGTCTGAACACAAACCTTAAGAGCATTAAAGAGTGTCCAATAAGCAACCATCTTATCATCCTGGTCTTCTGTTTTCCAGAAACGACGACGATTTGCTCTGATATACCAGTTAGAAATATCATCAACAAACACTTCGAAATCCTTAATGAGAGCAGCTGATTTATATTCATCCATTGATGCGGTTGCTTTCTTGAGGTATTCATTTGTTCTGACAACAAGCCATTTATCAATTGGAGTTAATGCCCCGAAATCAACTTTGTAATCAGCAAAGTTTGGTTTATCAAGCTGTGCATATGTTTCGAAGAATGTATAGATATTCCAGAAACCAAGCATCTTTCTTCTTGCTTCATCACCAAGGTTATAACCAAAACGAACGTCATTTGTGTTTGGAGCACTTCCGTAGAGGTAACGAACTGTATCAGCACCGATTTTTTCAGCAGCCTCGTCAAACTTAATCATAAAGCCTGTCTTTGAGAACTTTGAACCATCCTCAGCAACGACCATACCATTAGTAACAACTCTTTCGTATGGTGCTTTACCAACGAGAACAGTACTCATAAAGAGCATTGAGTAGAACCAGAGTCTAACCTGTTCATGCATTTCAGTAACCCATTCTGCAGGGAAGTTCTTTTCCCATGCTTCACGGTCTGTGAAGTAACCAAGTGTTGAGAATGGAACAATACCAGCATCAAGCCAAACGTCACCGATATCAGAAATACGTGAAACTTCTTTACCACAATGTGGACACTTAATCTTAACTTCATCAACCCAAGGTCTATGAAGTTCAGGAAGAGCATCTACCTGTGCAGGGTCAACAGCTTTTTCACGAAGTTCATCCTTTGAACCAATAACTGTGATATGACCACAGCTACACGGATAGAAAGGAAGTGGCATACCATAATAACGTTTACGGGAAATGTTCCAGTCACCCATATTTATAAGCCAGTCATTCATACGCTTACCGTTTGAAGCTGGTTCCCATTTAACTGAATTTGCACATTCAATAAGTTTAGGCTTAATCTCACTTGTCTTGATATACCAAGCAGGAACAAGACGGAAAACGATTTCACTCTTACATCTCCAGCAAACCGGGTAGCTATGTTCGTGTGGTTCAACTTTATAAAGTTTATTCTGTTCATCGAGCTTTTCGAAAACTTCGTCAGCGATTGTATGGCTGTCTTTACCTGTCATAAAGCCGAAACCTTCAAGATAGATACCCATATCGTCGATAGGCATAACCTTTGGAAGACCAAGTCTTTCGCCAAGTTCAAAGTCTTCGATACCACAACCGGGAGCAATGTGGACAACGCCTGTACCTTCGTCAGCAGCAACATCTTCCCATGCAACGATTTTGTGTTCAAATCCCTGCTGTGCTTCCAAATCAGCAAAGCAAGTTTCATAATGAAGACCAACAAGCTCTTCACCCTTGAGAGCACGGATAACTTCAAGCTTATCGTCACCAAGGTACTTAATTGCATTTTTAGCAAGAATCAACGTCTGGTCATCACTCTTGATTTTAACTTCAACGTAATCAATTTCAGGGTTAACTGCCAAAGCAACGTTTGAAGAAAGAGTCCAAGGAGTAGTTGTCCAAACAAGAATTTTTGAATCGAGTTCTTCAATAGGAAGCTTGAAGAAAACTGAGTTATGTGTCATCATCTTATATGAACCTGTCATTTCGTGTTCAGAAAGAGATGTACCACAACGAGGACACCAAGGCATTGGCTTGTATTCACGCTGAATCCAACCGTGATTATCACATTCCTTTAAGAAATGCCAGATACCCTGAATGTTAAGGTCTGTATTTGTATAATATGAATTGTCCCAATCCATCCACATACCAAGTCTCTTTGACTGTTCTGTAATGATACCTGAGAAATGCTTAACACGGTCAACACACTGACGTGTAAACTTGTCCATACCGTAATTTTCAATATCCTTCTTTGTTTTGAAACCGAGCTGTTTTTCAACTTCAACTTCAACCCAGAGTCCCTGTGAGTCAAAACCATTCTGACGACGGCAATCGTATCCTCTCATTGACTTGTAACGGATAAATGTATCCTTTGTGCTTCTACCCCAAGCGTGGTGAATACCCATTGGATTGTTTGCAGTAATAGGACCGTCAAGGAAACGGAACATTTTCTTACCCTTATTTTTTTCTACAAGTTTTTCATAAAACTTTTCTTTTTCCCAGAGCTCCATAACCTGATGCTCAAGGTCAACAAAGAGATTTTTTTCGTCTGCCACTATATTGTCCACCTTTCAAGTGATAATATCCTAAAATGTCACAATATATTATACACTAAAAGTATTAAATTTCAAGTGATTTATGGAAAATATTGAATAATTATAATGATTTATTAAGGTATTTCTCTTTTGTTGCCAAACCACCACGGATATGACGCTCTTCTTTGTTGATATCAAGGACTTTTCTCACTTCTTTATAAAGGCTTGGATTAACTTTTGAAAGTCTTTTCGAAACATCCATATGTACTGTACTTTTGCTTACACCAAATACTTTTGCAGTAGCCCTTACTGTTGAATTATTCTCTACTATATACTCGCCTAATAACAATGCTCGTTTATCAACTAAATCATTCAAAACAAACCCTCCTGTTCTGTCATAAATTAATATGATAAACAGAAGGAAAATATACTAATGTGTTATCACTTCTAAATATTATTTTTATTTGTATATTATTTTTAGATCGTAGTTTTTACGATGGTCGGTCGTAGTTTTTACGATACTTTAAAATTGGGATGAAATATGATATACTAATATCAGGTGATGTTATGATTAAAATTATGTTTGTTTGTCATGGAAATATTTGTCGTTCTACTATGGCAGAATTTATTATGAAAGATATTGTGAAAAAGAACAATATGGAAAATGATTTCTTTATTTGTTCAAGTGCTACAAGTACTGAAGAAATCGGCAGTGACACCCATTGGGGTACAAAGAAAATTCTTGATGAAATGGGTGTTCCATACACAAAAAGACAGGCTGTTCAATTAAAAAAATCCGACTATGAAAAATACGATTTCATAATCGGAATGGACAGTGCAAATATGAGAAATATAAATCGGATTATAGGTTATGATAAGGAGAACAAGATACATAAGCTATTAAGTTTCGCTCATATTGACAGAGATGTTGCGGACCCATGGTACACAAGAGATTTTAAAACAACTTATGATGATGTTTTACTTGGGTGCACAAGATTGTTTGAGTATATAAAAAAGCAGGTATAATACCTGCTCTTTTTATTCATATCCTAATTTTTTAAGAACTTTTGGGTCGCAAGTATTTTCTGAAACAGAGCCAATTTCTGCCCAGAGTTTATCCGCTTTTTCTTTCCATTCAGGGAAATCCTCGTACTGAGCAGGATAATTGTCATATAATGTACCAACCTGGGTACTATACATAAGTCCCTTTATAAGTTTTGCAATTGTTGCAGGTTTAAGATTCTTCTTAACAATACCAGTTGCAATACCTTTTACAATACCTGTAATATCATTTGCATCCAATACAATACCGGTACTCATACCACCAAGAATTTTTTCACTGAACATAATATCATTCTTAAAGAGGAATTCCGATTCATCATAGTCCATTGAAATGATACCCATAAGAAGTGGTCGCATAGAATCAAAATCTTTTCCCTGAGCCACCATATAACGCTTGTTGATGCTCCACATTCTTTCTTTTGTAAGGAATTTATCGGATTTTAGAAGATTTGAAATAACTTCAACTGCAATCTCACCTGCTACAAGTGATGAGGTACAACCTTCACCACAAGTCGGCTTTGTATGACAAGCAGCATCACCTAAGGCTATAAATCCGTCGTCAACAAGTGAATAAACAGAAATATGATATGGTGTCATACCCTTTTCTACTCTTTCAATCTTATATTCAGGGAAGCTGACATTCTTCATAAAGTCTTCTTTGAAGATTTCTTCAGCGTAATCATAGCCGTAGAATGCACCGATACCAAGAATTGCACCATTGGGGTTATCAGAAGGTGCTGACCAGGATTTATACTGCATAAAGAAACCATCTAAATCTCTTGGATTAAAGTCATTCTTAAGATATTCTGCATAGTAAAGAACTACATAAAGAATGTCTTTATTTGTAAGCTTAAAATTACCAACAACTGATGTATCGGGAAGTTTTGCACGAGCTACTGCAGGGATACCTGAGCAATCGGCTACAATTCGTGCGTAAACTTCATTTTCACCTTCACCGGTTATGTATTTTGCGCCAATAATTCTATCTTTTTTATCTTTGATTAAATCTGTAAATGATGCCCCATAAATGATTTCTACACCTGCATTTTTAGCTCTCTCAGCCATTGCCATTATGTAATCATGTTTATGCAAACCTATTACCGGTTCTTCAGCACAAGCTTTTGGATAATTACCATAAGGTGAAACCATTGTAGAATGACTGAAACGGAATTCACGTAATGGGTGACCTTCTTCCGGAATGAAAAGGTCAAACCTTTCCATATCGGCTTCTCCCATATGGAAAACATCATACTCTCTTGAAACGTTGTCAGGCTGATTTTTTTCAATTACAAGAACATTAAATCCTTGTTCTGCCATTTTATATGCAAACCAACAACCTGTTGTAGATGCTCCGACAATTAAAACATCATACTTTTTCATCAAATCCCCTCTTAATTACAGAGTCTGTTCAATTCTTGAAACAAGCCACTTATTTCTTGTTGCGGAAATATTATTAAGATATAAAACGTGCTGAACATTGTTTTTAACAGCAAAATCTGAAACACTACCATTGTAATATCTGTAGTCTATAACATAAACTTTACTGAAATTATCTACAAGGAAAGGAACAAACGCATTACCAAAAGATTCTTTAACAACGATTATTGATGAACCATCTGTTAAATCAGGATTTGTAATTTCAGTGAATGGATTATCACCGGCTATAAATGTAGCATATTTAAGTGATGGGCCATATTCTGTAACATCATAAATAATTGGCCACTTAATCTTATTGCCTTTTTTATCCGTAAATTCCATTGTTGCATTTTCATTTGGCACATATGCAGTAACCTTATCAGGAGTCTTTCCTAATGCAGGTGATTTACCTGTGTCGTTATAGAATGAACCAAGGAATCCATCAAAATCAATCTGTTTATATTGTGTTAACTGACGTGCCGGCACACCACTCACTTCACAGAATTTTTCGTAAGTATAATATGCACCCAAAGCAGTCCAGTGGTGGTCTGTTCTGAAATATACATATTCTGTTCTGTGGTCAAGAAGAGTGTCAAGAACAGGCACTTTAACAACATTTGAATTCATACCACTCATCATATAATTGATAGCCTTTTCCTGGTCATCACTATTAATTGTATCTCTGTAATTATCAGGAAGAACAATGCCAATACTTGTTGGAACAATCATATTATATACTTTAATATTTGGTGATAACTTGTTAGCTATATCATTCATTGCACCGATATAGTGGTCCGCATAATCCTTGACAAAGTTATAATATTCATAACCCACGTTACCGGCAACAAAGACCGCACCAAGTGTCTGTGTATTCAAATCCTCAACAATAAGTGGTTTTCTTGTTGTTGGTTCTTCAGCGTTTTCCTGTTCAGTATATTCATCAGGAATATCGTCACCTTCAATAACTTCACCATGAACCTGACCCTGACCGGAAAAACCATATAAGCTCTTTATATTCGAGTTTAAAGCAATTAAACCTTCTCTGCCCGGATAGGTATCTGAATACCATGTACCAACATCATTGAAAAAAGAACCATCAAATAATGCTGTAAATGTAAATTTAGGAAACTTTGCTAATTCTCTTTTTTCTGATTCAGAAAATGATGGTCTCAAAGGGAAAAGAAGACCAACAAAGAATACAAGAAAAAGCACAAGCGCAAATACTAATGTTCTAATCACATAAGTATTAATTTTTAACTCTTTTATTTTCTTATTCATTATATAATCCCCGCTTTAGAATTGGAAATATAGGAATGGGTTATAACTGTTACCAACAATATTGATTAGTGAAACAAATATCAAAATTACAGGTGAAGCAATTGTAATTACAGACCATACTCTTGCAACCATTATATTTTCATCTGCTCTATCACTGATAAATTTACTGATATTCTTAAACAATGGTGTAGCACAAACACAAGCAACTATAATAAAGAGAATATTGCTCAGAAAAACAGATGTTGTTTCAAAGTCTGTGAAGCTGTTTTTATTCAGCAAGAACATTCCTTTAAGGACAGTAAACATTGCAGTTGTATTTTCAAATTTGAACAATACCCAACCGAAGTATGCGACAAAAAGTGAGTATACTGTTCCAAGAATCTTATTCTGTTCAAGTTTTTTTGCAAGAAATGCTTTTTCCATTGCAATAAATACAAAGAAATAAAGTCCCCAGAAGATATAATTCCAGCTTGCGCCATGCCAAAGCCCTGTAAGACTCCAAGTTATAAACAAATTAATGTAGGTTCTTTTAAGACCTTTTCTGTTACCACCTAATGGAATATATACATAATCTTTGAAGAATGAACCTAAAGAAATATGCCATCTTCTCCAGAATTCTGAAACAGAACGTGATATGTATGGATAATCAAAGTTTTCTTTATAATCAAATCCGACCATTTTACCCATACCAATTGCCATATCTGAATAAGCAGAAAAATCAAAATAAATCTGAAGTGCAAAGAATAACATACCAAGCCACAAAGATGCAGCTGATTTGGAAGCTATAACACTAACACCTTCTTCAGTATTAAGAAGAGCATCTGAAACAATTAAGTTTTCAACAAGTTTACCCGCAGTATTTGCAACAATAGCCTTTTTTGTAAGACCAATACAAAATCGACTGATACCATCATTGACATTTTTAATACTTACACGACGGGATTTAATCTGTTGTTCAACATCAGAATATCTGACAATAGGACCTGCAATACACTGATGGAATAGGCTTGCATATAAAAGCACAATATGGAATTTAGGTTGTGCCTTAACATCTCCTCTATATACATCAATAACATATGATAGCAATTGGAATGTATAGAACGAAATACCAATCGGTAATACGATATTTAATGATGAAGGCTCAAGATTAAAAAGATTTGTAAAATTCAGAACAGCAAAATTTGCATATTTGAAAATGCCAATTAATCCCAGATTGATAACACAAGTGATAATTAAGAATAGTTTCTTAGTCTGTTTATTTTTATTGTTTTGGATTAGCAATGCGAAAAACCAGTCACAAACACACATAAACAGTAACAAGAAAATATACTTTGGTTCACCCCAGGAATAGAACACCAAGGAGAAAATAAGTAATACTAAATTCTTTTTTTCAATATTCTTTGCTTTTACATAAAAAACCATGCAAAGAGGAAAGAACACACATAAGAAAGGTAAGCTAACAAATACCATTTACTTCCACACCCACATTTTCATTATAATTCTTCAATACCAGATTTAACCGGTTTACACAGATAAACCTGGTCATATTTTTTTATAAGCTTTTCATATGCATCTTCAGCTTGTTGTTTATCAATAAAAATACCATAAACAGTCGGACCACTGCCACTCATAACACAAGCATCTGCACCACATTTCCTCATAACACCCTTAATATGAGGTCTTTTCGGCACTTCGATTGCCTGTTCAAAAACATTTCCGCATAATGAGCAGATTTCCTCATAATCACCATTAGAAACAGCATCAATCATTGAAAGTCTATCGAGATGACGTACTCGTGATAATGAATCAAACTGTGCATATGCCTCAGGAGTAGATACTTCCTGGTCAGGTTTGCAAAGAACAAAATAACATTCAGGCAAATCCTTAACGGGAGCAATTATTGTACCTGTGCCTAAAGCAATTGCCGTACCACCTATAATGCTAAAAGGAATATCTGCACCAACTCTAGAGCCAATTTCACAAAGTTCATGTTCACTTAAATTACATTTATATATCTTATTTAAGCAGTATAGTGTTGCTGCACCATCAGCACTTCCACCGGCAATTCCTGCTGACATTGGTATTTTTTTCTCAATATCAATGGTAATACCTCTGATATCAATTGAGAGGTAATCAAAGAAAGCCTGAGCACATTTATATACAATATTTTTTTCATTACAAGGAACATTTTCATTATCACATCGGATAATAATCTTATTTGAATCATTCATTTCAACGGAAACAGTATCATAAAGGTCTACTGATTGCATTATCATAAATAACGAATGATAACCATTATCCAGTTTCTTAAGAATATCTAACATAAGATTAATTTTAGCTGCTGCCTTAACCTTCAATAATTATCCCTCCATTTCAATTTTCAATTGTATTGGTGTACGCTTTTGAAAAAATGTTATACTATCAAAACCGGCCTGAATTGCCGCAGTATAAGCATTTTCAATACCCATGGCAAGATGTTCGGTATAATGAGCATCTGAGCCGACAGATATATATTTACCACCAAGCTCTTTAAATCTTCTGACAACATCAATTTCAGGAGTTAATCTTTTCAAAGGTTGACGTAGTGCACCGGTATTAATCTCAAGAGCTTTTTCACCTCTTGCAGTAAGTAAAAGAATTTCATCAATCTGCTTTTTGAATTCATTTAAATCAATATCAATATCGGATTGAGAATAAAAATATCTCAAAGGATATGTAAGATGTGCGAGAATATCAAAGTTGCCCCATTTAAGCAATTCTATAATCTCATTAAAATACTCCTTTAATAAACTTTCAGCTTTTTCAATTGAAAGATTTTTCATAAAATAAAAATCTTCTTGTCCACGCAGATTATGAACCGAACCAAGAATCTGGTCGTAATCAAATCTATTGACAATAATATTTGCCATCTCAACGTCATATACAGGTTGTCCAAGTTCAATGCCATTTAATACAAGAATTTTACCTCTGAACGCTGAACGAACTTTTGAAACTTCAAAAAAAGCCTGAAGTATACGTTTCTCATAAGAATTATCGTCTCTATACTGGTCAACTTCACAATGGTCTGTAAATGCAATTGCTCTTAAATCAAGAAATTCTGCTTTTTCACAAAAGAATGTTGCTGAATGATTTCCATCAAATGAATTGTCAGTATGAACATGTAAATCAACAATATTTTTGTACATAACATACTCCCCCAATATTCACTTTATATTCTACTACATATTACCATATTTTTTCAATATTTTTTAGAAGATATTTTATAAAGTTCTTCACTTTTTTATATTTATATGTTAAAATGTTGACAATTTAATTCGGAGGTCATAAATATGAGAGGTATTATTACTGTCGTAGGTAAAGATATGGTTGGTATTCTGGCTAAAGTTTCAGGCGTTTGCGCTGAAAACTCAGTTAATGTAATTGAAGTTTCCCAATCAATTTTACAGGATATGTTCTGTATGATTATGTTGGTTGATTTTGAAAAAACAGATGTTCCTTTCACAGAGTTTTCTGATAAAGTAACTGCTATTGGTAAAGAAATGGCACTTTCAATTCACGTTATGCACGAAGATATTTTCAACTCAATGCACAGAATCTGATTTGAGGTATAAATATGATAAACACACACGATATACTTGAAACTATAAATATGATTCAGGATGAAAATCTTGATATCAGAACAATTACAATGGGTATTTCTCTTCTTGATTGTTGTACAGGTGATGCAAAATCAACTTGTGATAAAATCTATGAAAAGATGACACGAAAAGCCGAACATCTTGTTAAAACAGGTGAAGACATTGAAAAGGAATATGGTATCCCGATTATAAATAAACGTATTTCTGTTACTCCTATTTCAATGATTCTGGCTTCTGGTAAAGGTGACCCTGTTTTATATGCAAAAACACTAGAAAAAGTTGCTCAGACTGTTGGTGTAAACTTTATTGGTGGTTATTCCGCACTTGTACAGAAAGGTTTTGCCGCCGGTGACGAAGCACTTATCCGTAGTATTCCGGAAGCACTTGATATTACAGAACATATTTGTTCATCCGTTAATATCGGCTCCACAAAAGCCGGTATTAATATGGATGCAGTTAAATTGATGGGACAAATTATCAAAGAATCTGCAGAAGTTACTGCAAACAAAGGATGTATTGGCCCTGCAAAACTTGTTGTATTCTGTAATGCTCCTGAAGATAACCCATTTATGGCAGGTGCATTCCATGGTGTTGGTGAACCTGACTGTGTAATAAATGTTGGTGTATCAGGTCCGGGTGTTGTCCGTTCAGCAATCTCAAAAATTCCTGATGCAAACATTACTGAAATTGCCGATATGGTTAAACGTACTGCATTTAAGATTACAAGAATGGGTCAGCTTGTTGCTTGTGAGGCATCAAAAAGACTTGGTGTACCATTCGGTATTGTTGACTTATCTCTTGCTCCTACACCTGCAATCGGTGATTCAGTTGCATATATTCTTGAGGAAATGGGACTTGAACAATGTGGTGCTCATGGTACAACCGCTTGTCTTGCTCTCCTTAATGACGCTGTTAAAAAAGGTGGAGTAATGGCTTCTTCACATGTTGGCGGACTTTCAGGTGCATTTATCCCTGTTTCAGAGGATGCCGGTATGATAGCTGCAGCTACAAGTGGTGCGCTCACAATTGAAAAACTTGAGGCCATGACCTGTGTATGCTCTGTTGGTCTTGACATGATTATCGTACCCGGTAACACAACTGCAGAAGTGCTATCAGGTATTATTGCTGATGAGGCTGCAATCGGTATGGTTAACTCAAAGACAACTGCAGTAAGACTTATTCCTGCAATTGGTAAAGATATTGGTGATACACTTAATTTCGGTGGACTTTTAGGTTATGGTCCTGTAATGAAGTTAAATACTGCATCCCCTGCTAAGTTCATTAACCGTGGAGGTCGAATCCCGGCACCATTACAGAGTTTGAAAAACTAATTATAAATCAATACTGGGTAGTAACTTTTTAATGGTTACTACCCTTTTTCATGTCAGGATGCTGATTTAATTTTTTCTATACTGAGTTTCTCCTGACTATTGGAGGTTTCTAACATTCTCTCAGCAAATATTGCATAGCCTTGTTTTGGATTATTCACAAAAACGTGCGTCACTGCACCAATAAGTTTCCCGTTCTGAATTATTGGACTTCCACTCATTCCTTGTACAATTCCACCTGTTTCACTGAGTAACTCTTCATCGATAACTTTTATTATCATATCTTTATTTACTGATGAAGAATTTGAAAAAACCTTTACTATTTCAACATCGTAAAACTGTGGTCCTGAGTTATTTACTGTACATCTTATCTGTGCTTTACCTTGTCGTATTTCTTGTTTAACTGCAATAGGGATTTTTTCCGTCTTATTGGTCAATGAATATCCATATATTCCTGTTTCATCATTCAGACAAAGAAACCCATTTTTTTCACCTGTTAAGGTACCACATAATTCTCCTACTTTTCCAAAAGAACTTTTACTTAATCCGTTTAGTTTAACATCTGCCATAACGCCTGATTTCATAGGCATAATTTCATTTGTATCTATATCAAAAATCGGATGTCCAAGCCCTGCGAAGGTATTGTTATTTGTGTTATAAAATGTTACAGTGCCTAATCCTGCTGTACTGTCTCTGACCCATAATCCAGCTTTATATCTATCACTATCTTTTTCTTTTACTGTTTTAAAATTCAAAACTACCTTTTTGTTTTCTCGTAATAATGTTATCTTGATATCTTTTCCTTTACTCTCCTGTAAAATCTTTGAAAAATGTGAGGATGAATTGACAATTTTACCATCTACAGATTTTACTATATCACCAATCTTAATGCCTGAGTCTTTTCCGGGACAAACAATTCCAGATCCTGTTTCAATTTCTTCTAAGTCCACTATTATAACACCATCTGTATAAAGCTTAATTCCAAATAATTCTCCACCGATAACTACATATTGTCTTTTTGAATTTGTTATTATAGTATTTTTTACGGGAATGATATTTAAAAGCTTTATTTCGGATGTTGTCTGTGAAGATTTTACATTTTCGAGTACAACACCTGCTTGTTTATCACTATCTATACTATAAAGTTTTAATCCTAAAACGTCAGGAATATTATAATTTTCATTTTCAATTACAGTTATATTGTCAGGAATTATTCTTTCAGCAAAGACAATTACAGAATATATAAACAAACAACATATTGCACAAAAAACAGAAAAAATTTTAAATAGTCTATGCAAATTATCACCTCCACGCGACACTTAATCGCAATAATAATTTGCCTTGTTTTTATCTTTTTAGTATAGGTAAAAAAAGAGCCTCACGGTGAATTTTCACTAAAAATGAAATTACCGTAAGGCTTTTAATTATTTAAGTATTTTACAAATTTTTTCGACAGTATCCTCCAGATTTGAATTATTCAAATCAAGCACATAATCGGCATATCTGATATATAGTGGATAACGCTGATTAAAAATATCATCAATGGTCTGTGATTTTTCGGCAGCAACACCACGAGTGTTGATATTATCAAGTCGGTTTTTAATTTCAGGTAGCGAAACATTTAAAAAGAATACTTTTCCATTTTCTTTAAGGTGTTTCATTGACTCTTCCCGGAATACAACACTGCCACCTGTTGCAATAACTGAATTCTCACAATCCAATGATTTTATTGCATCACATTCGCAATCAAGAAATTTTTCAATTCCGTCACTGTCAATTATGTTCTGTAGTAGTCTTTTTTCTCTCTGTTGAATAATCAAATCAGTATCAACAAAGCCGACACCAAGAGTTTTTGCAAGTATAACACCAACTGTGCTTTTACCACAACCGGGCATACCGATAAGAACTATATTTGACATATCTTAGATTGAAATTTCGTGAGCAATCTTATACATATCAAGGTCAAGAGTTTTCTTCATATTAAGCGCTTCAAAGATATCATAGTCAACAATTTCATCATGCTGCATAGCAATAACTCTGTTACCAATACCTTCCTTAAGAAGTTCAACCGCCTTATGACCCATAAGAGATGCTGTAACTCTGTCACGAACTGTTGGATGACCACCACGCTGAACGTGACCAAGAATTGTAGCACGTGATTCAACACCTGTTTCACTTTCAATTCTCTTAGCCATTTCTTCAACGCCACCGATACCTTCAGCAACAACAATGATAAAATGCTTTTTACCTGTAAGCTGAGTTCTCTTCATTCTGTCAATAACGTCGCGCTGGAAATCATATTCAACTTCCGGAATAAGAATAGTTGTAGCACCACAAGCAATACCAGCGTTAAGTGCGATATAACCTGCACGTCTGCCCATTACTTCAACAACTGTGCAACGGTCGTGTGATTCGGAAGTATCACGAAGTCTGTCAACCATTTCAAGAACAGTATTCATTGCAGTATCATAACCGATTGTATAATCACTACAAGCAATATCGTTATCAATTGTACCAGGAACACCAACACAAGGAAGTCCACGAAGAGATAAGTCACGTGCACCTCTGAATGAACCGTCACCACCGATTACAACGATACCATCAAGCCCAACATCTTTTGCAACATTGAGCGCTTTCTGAAGACCTTCTTCAGTTTTAAATTCAGGACTTCTTGCAGAATAAAGGAATGTACCACCACGATTGATAATGTTAGAAACTGAACGAAGATTCATTTCATACATATCACCGTGCATAAGTCCGTTATATCCTCTTCTGATACCCATTACTCGCATTCCATTTTCGCATGCTGTACGAACAACAGAACGAATTGCAGCATTCATGCCCGGAGCGTCGCCGCCACTTGTAAGAACACCTATTGTTTTCATTTTATCACCCTTTATTAGTATTTGCTAATTATTTCCACATTGAAAACTAATGATACCATAATAATCATTAAAAAGCAAGTAATATGTCAATTATATTTGTAATATGACATTCTGGTCACCTGCAATCGCCTTTAAATTAAATAAAAGAGTATCATTAACTGATATTTTCTTATACGGTAAATATTTCCTGGTATCTGCAAAAAAGAAATACATCGGTAATTCCCCTTGCATTGTATTTGTCAAGACATCAACACACTGATGATATAAAGGTGAATTTTCGTTTTCAACCCTTATAAAAAGACCTTTTTTCTTGGTTTGATTGCTCATAATATTCTCGGCTGAATCAGCAAAATCAAGAATAATTTTAGGACTTTCCTCTTCTTTGACAGAAAGTCTTCCGCCAAGGAAAATTACATAACCATTATATAAAATATTGGAATATTTTGAGAAAAGTTTTGGAAAAACAATGATTTCAATAGCACCATTAACATCTTCAACAGTAACAAATGCCATTGTATCACCATTTTTAGTCTGTTTTCTTGTTATATTACTTATTATACCCATAACTTTAACAGAATAAGAATCAACATATTTTGAATTGTAATCATCATCGGCATTAAGAATATCACCGATAGTATCACATTTCATCTTTTTTGATAATTCTTCATATTCCTCCATCGGATGGGAAGAAATATAAAGTCCGGTAGTTTCTTTTTCCATCATAAGCTTGGTCTGTAACGGAAATTCTTCCATTTTCTTCATAACAAATTCAGAATTCTGTTGGTCATTACTTATTAAATCAAAAAATCCAATCTGACCTTCAAGATTTCTTCGTCTTGTGCTGTCAATATCGTCGATAATATCAGGAAGATTAACAAGCATTTCCTGACGATTGCTTCCGAGACCATCAAGAGCACCGCTTTTTATAAGACCTTCAACCGCACGTCGATTAAAGCCCTTGCCATGTACTCGTTTACAGAAAGAATAGAATGATGTAAATTTTCCGTTTATTCTTCTTTCATTGATAATTGTATCAATAAAATCGTGTCCTAAATTTTTAATGGCAAGAAGACCAAACATTACTGTTTTTCCGTCCTCACCTACTGTGAATGTTTTATTACTTACATTTACATCGGGATTCAGGATTTTTATTCCATTTTTTTTGCAATCATCAATATATCCCGAAACCTTTGTAGCATTATCAAGGACGCTTGTTAAAAGTGATGCCATAAATTCACAAGGATAATATGCTTTCAGATATGCTGTTCTGTATGCAACAACAGCATAAGCCGCAGCGTGTGATTTATTAAAAGCATAAGATGCAAATGATGACATATCGTCAAAAATTTCGTTTGCCGTTTTGTTATCTATTCCGTTTTTAAGGCAACCTTCAAGGAAGAATGTTCTCTCCTCTTCCATAACCTTGTGCTTTTTCTTTGACATAGCACGACGGACAATATCAGCACGACCTAAAGAATATCCTGCCAACGAACGGAAAATCTGCATAACCTGTTCCTGATAAACCATGCAACCATAAGTAACATCAAGAATATTTTTGAGCATTGGTGTTTTGTATCGGATATATTCAGGGTTATGTCTGTTCTGGATATAGGAATCAATGGAATCCATTGGTCCAGGTCTGTAAAGTGAAATAACCGCAATAATATCTTCAAGATTTGTTGGTTTAAGGCGCATAAATACGCTCTTCATACCGCTTGATTCACATTGGAAAACACCATCCGTCTGTCCGTTTGTGAACAATTCATAAGCTTTTTTATCATCAAGTGGAATTTTTTCAATATCAAACTGGGGATTTTTCTTTTGAATCATCTTTACACAGTCATTGATAACCGTCAATGTGCGAAGTCCTAAAAAGTCCATTTTAAGCAGACCGAGTTCTTCGATAGTTGTCATAGTAAACTGAGTAACAACTGATTCATCATTACAAGCCAGTGGCACATAGTCACTTACAGGTCTGTCAGTGATAACAATACCTGCTGCGTGAGTAGACGAGTTACGTGGCATACCCTCAACACTTTTTGCGGTGTCAATGAGTTCTTTTATCTTTTCGTCGCTTTCATAAAGAGCCTTGAAATCTTCACTTTCTTCAAGTGCTTTTTCTATTGTTATACCTAACGTTCTTGGAATTTTCTTCGCTACATTATCAACAACAGCATAAGAAATACCCATTGCTCTGCCAACGTCACGAATAGCCGCACGAGCAGCCATTGTACCGAAGGTTATAATCTGTGCAACATGGTCGGAGCCATATTTATCAATAACATAGTCAATAACTTCCTGACGTCTTTCGTAGCAGAAGTCAACGTCAATATCGGGCATACTTACTCTGTCAGGGTTTAAAAATCGTTCAAAAATTAGATTATATTTAATAGGGTCTATATTAGTGATTCCCATACAGTATGCACATATACTACCTGCACCTGAGCCTCGACCGGGACCAACTGGAATACCGTGGTCACGGGCATACTGTATAAAGTCGGCAACTATGAGGAAATAGTCAACATATCCCATATTGCTGATAACTGAAAGTTCATATTCAAGTCTTTCAATATACAAACTATCGGGATTTTCACCATATCTTTGTCTTAGTCCCTCATAGCATTTTTCTCTGAAATAATCATAATGAGAATACCCGTCAGGGACTGTAAAATTAGGTAATTTTGTGTTGCCGAATTCAAAATCGAAATTACACATATCGGCAATTTTTTGAGTATTTTCAATTGCTTCAGGTGTTTTCGGGAATAACTCCGTCATTTCCTGTTCACTTTTAAGATAAAAATTATCACTTGTAAATTCAAGGGAATTTTCTTCGTCAACAGTATGGTTTGTTGCAATACAAATAAGAATTTTCTGAATATATGAATCTTCTTTATTTACATAATGCACGTCATTTGTAGCAACAAGAGGAATTCCGGTTTCATTTGAAAGTCTTATAAGACCTTCGTTAACAATCATCTGTTCCGGAATACCATGATTCTGCATTTCAAGGTAGTAATTTCCTTCACCAAAAAGATTATAATACCACAATGCAGTTTCTTTCGCCTTTAAATACTCACTGTTAAGAATAAGTTTAGGAATTTCACCTGCAAGACAAGCAGAAAG
>JAZNLY010000006.1:0-2589 GCA_045579305.1 Candidatus Fimenecus sp.
TTACCGCTAATGCTGATGGTTGCGTTGGTATGGCTGCCAATATGATTGGTGTGCATAAGCGCATTATCTGTTTTGATAATGACGGTACATATATGACTATGTTCAACCCTGAAATTATTAAAAAATCAGACCCATACCAGACGGAAGAGGGATGCCTTTCTCTGCTCGGTGGTCCTCGTCCTTGCAAGCGTTATAAGAGTATAAAAGTGCAGTGGCAAACAGCCGAATTCCAGACTCGTATTAAAACCTTTACCGGATGGACCGCACAAATAATCCAACACGAAATCGACCATTGCGATGGAATCTTAATTTGAGGTGTGCTATGAAAATAATAATTGATGCCGATGCCTGTCCCGTTGTAGATATTACCGTCAATGTGGCTAAAGAGCGGGGGATAGAGTGCATTATCGTCTGCGACAATACCCACACCATTGAAAAAGATGGAGCAAAAACGATTGTCGTGGATAAGGGTGCAGATTCTGCTGATTGTCGTATCGCAAACCTTACCGAAAAGGGTGATGTGATTATCACTCAGGACTACGGTCTTGCGGCACTCGTGCTTGGTAAGGGTGGTAAGGCACTTAATCAGAACGGACTTATCTACACCGACAGCAATATAGAAAATCTCCTTTTCACCCGTTTTATAGGCAAAAAGGAGCGTATGCAAGGCAACAGAACCAAAGGCCCTAAAAAGCGCACCGACCAAAACGATGCAGACTTCCTAAAGGCATTGCTTTTATGCCTTGAATAGTATGTAGCTGAAATGACAATAAGTTTATAATAAAAACACGCCTATGAGGTTAAATGCTAACTTCATAGGCGTTGCTCTTTTTATTGGTTTATTATTTTTTACCACTGTAAAATTGGTGGTTCGATGTACTGTTGCTTATAAGTGCTTTATTATATTTTATACAATACCCATTGCAATTTCAACAAGCAAGGCAACGATGACAACGAGTACTGAAATTATAAATCCGTGAATCATAGGGCGTATTCCGGATTTCTTGAAGCTCGAAAATGAAGTGTTGAGTCCTATTGCTGCAAGAGCGCTGACCATAAAGAATTTGCTTACAGCTTTTGTGCCTGAAACAAGCTCTGCGGGAATTTCAAAAATACTTGCAACAACTGACATTGCAACAAACCCAAGTATAAACCAAGGAAAGATTTTTTTGATGCTGAAATTCGCTTTTAAGCTATCTGCATTTTCACTGTTTTTTTCGGCTTCTTTCTTTTTAAGCCGAAGCTGAATTAAGGCGAAAGCTATAACCGTAGGAATAATGGAAAGCGTTCTTGTGAGTTTTACCATTGTTGAAAAATCACCGGCAGCCTCTGAAAAAGCATAACCTGTTGCAACAACAGATGAAGTATCGTTAACAGCTGTGCCTGCCCATATGCCAAAGGCTTCGTCAGTCATTCCGATTGCTCTGCCCATAATAGGGAAAAGGACAATCATTGCCATATCAAAAAGGAATGTGGCAGACATAGCATAAGCAACATCATCGTCATCGGCATCAATTACAGACGAAATAGCAGCTATTGCTGAGCCTCCGCAAATTCCTGTTCCTGCTGAAATAAGGTTTGAAAGCTTCCAGTTAAGGCTCAATGCTCTGCCTACAAAATATCCACCACCAAAGCAAGTCAACAAGGTGAAAATCATAACGGTGAGTGACATTTTTCCAACCTGTAAAACAGTTGTAATATTAAGTGATAATCCTAAAAGTATAATAGCGAATTTGAGGAGTTTTTTTGAGGTGAATTTAATACCACCGGCAAAAATGTCAGTTGATTTAATGAAATGGTTCAAAAACATACCAACAAACATGGCAATAACTGCAGAACCTATTAAATGAACGGGGAGCAAGCTTTCAACCCACATTGCAAAAACAGCAATCAGAGCTGATAATATAACTCCGGGAAATAACTTTAAAATTTTCATAAACATACCTCTTTATCAATGTCCGCAATATTGTATCACTATGATAGACAAAAAGCAACAGTGAAAATACTGTTGCAGTGAAGAGTCTGTGAACATGTTTTTTATACTCCGTACACTTTTATAATTCTATCGGTGCTCTTAAAAGATGTGGTAGTTAAAAAAATCGCAAAATAAAACAAATTGTTTTCAAAATGAATTGAAACCGATAACAAAAACATCCAAGAATATCTTCGGATATTAACTTGAAAATACCCGGAAGTCGAGTGCAAAAAATTTTACTGCACTAAACAAAGAAAAGAATGAATTATAATTCAACTTGAGATACAAGTTCTCGGGTTGCATTTCTTTTATATCAATGGTAAAATTGTGGTAGTATTAATAGAAAGTGAAAAAATAATATGATTTTTACTTGGATAGATTACACCCCTGAAACTATGGGATATGTTGAAAACTGGCTTGATGAATATGCTGTCAGAATGACCGGTATGGACGATGGCTTTCGTCAGGAATACGAATATTGGGCTAACGAGGATTACAATACTGTCGGTGAAAACTTTTGGTGCAAGGTGGTTTTTGAAAATGAAATTCCATTTGCTGTAATAGAGTTCGGTATGCACGAGGGTGTAGTTACCATTATGGAAACCCTTGTCGCT
>JAZNLY010000007.1:0-11255 GCA_045579305.1 Candidatus Fimenecus sp.
ATATCAGTCATTGTGTCGTTTGCATCACTGTATGTTGAATGTGTGTGCAGATTTGTTTTGTAGTGATTCTCTTCGTTTGGAATAAGCGACAAAACGCTTTCGTAAGGGTTTTTGATTTTGTAACTCATAACATCACCAGATTTTCCATATTTATGTATATATTTTACTATAGTATTGGTAATGTTGTCAAATGCGTTTTTGATAAAAGCAGGTGAATGTAGCATCTTAGAAAGAGCCTGTAGCTGTAACCGAACAACACAACTCTTTTGTTGACATTTATATGCTTAAATGATATATTTTAAACGTAGAAATTTGTATCCGAAAATCACGGGAAAGGATGTAAAAAATATGGCACAATTTTGCAAATATTGTGGCTCTAAAATAGATTTGACAACAGGAGAATGTCCAGAATGTACACAACATAAAGAACGGTCTTCGGTTTATCAAGAGGACATTCAACCGCCTGTAAAACATAAGGCTGATAAAACTAAGAACAAGGAAAAAGATAAGAAAAGTTTAATGATAATAGCAATATTGCTTTTTATTATCGGAATTGGTATCCTGATTGCTGTAGCAATATTGAACAGTTCTAAAATAAATTTGCCTGATTCGTATAAAGAGATAGTTGAAGAGTACCAAAGAGCAATTTCAAAAGACAAAAATACGTCCGGTAAGCATTTGAATGAACGACTTCTTAAAGATGCAAACGGAAAAGATTTTGAGATGTACTATTCTTTGTACGATATCAATGAGGACGATGTTGACGAGTTTATTGTCGGTGGTAAGGAAAAAGGCAATAAGGATGTTAAAACTTATGATGTTTTCACAATGGATGGTGATAATAATTCTGTACAGCTTTTTGATACAAATAGCTTTGAAGGAAATACAGATATCGATATTTATGGTGAGATTATCAAGGTCACAAATGAAACTGACGATATACCAAAAAAGATTATATATTATGAACTTCCACAAAATTCTACAGAAGCAGATAAGAAAGAGGAATATCGTTCGGAAGATGATGCCTATTATGAGGTAACCGACGACGTTGAGAAAGAAATTACCAAGGAAGAGTTTGAAGAAGCTGACAAGAAATACGAGGGCCAAAAAACAGACTTTGACTGGGTGGAAATTACTCCTGAAGAAGGAAATGGTGATAAGGATGAAAAGGTTCTTTCTCCTGAATCAGCAGTAAAAATATATATGATGAATGAAGCTGTCTGGAAATATGATGCAGACTATCCTCCGATGCAAGGCTATGGTTATTGTTTGCTTGATTTGGATTTTGATGGTATTCTGGAACTGATTGTAAGTATAAATGACGGCTCAGGCAGATATAGTTATAACAGCTATTACAAAATAAATCCGAACACTCAGACTGTGGAAGAATTTGAGTCGCTGGAAAAAGATGAAGAAGGTATAGACTATTATTACCTTGGAGACAAAGAGACTAAACTTTTAAAGAATACAGCAAGCGGACAACTGTTTTATTATTGTAATGACTATCTTAATGAAATGGTAAGCGCATATGCTACAACTTCTTATAAAGTGTATATGGACAGCGGGAAAGTCAAAACAGATGCTGTTTGCGGCGAGTACCATTGTGGAGCAGGAGCACAAGGAAATACGGATGAAATAAATGTTTATTACAATTATCAAGATGGTGACTATGCAGAAATATCCGGTGCAGAGTTTGAGAAAAAGAAAACAGAATTCTTCAAGGATAACACAGATGTGAATTTGTCCTGGGGTAATATTTCCGGCGATGAATTTAATAATTTACCATCGGACCAGAAAGAAAAACGATTATTAGAAGAATATCGTAAATTTTCATATGACGGATTTTCGTTTGATAACCTTTCAACTTATGATATTGAGTTTGAAAAACCCAAGCAACCATCGGGTGAAGTTGCAACATATCTGGAATATCTTAAAAATGGCGGTATGGAAAAATGTATCGGGGAATCATCGGATAGTATTTATACTGTTGAAAGTTGTATGATTGATGCAAATGACGATGGTGTATCAGAGTTGCTGATGCGTATCGGAGTTGACCCGATTGATATTGCCACGGACCCTGAATGGATGAGTCATTATTATTTGTTGTTAAGTATCGAAAATGGTGTTGTTACAAAGAAATTGTTAACATATGACCATTGTGAAGTCGGTGGCTATGAGTTGTTGACAATAAAATATGATACAACTCTCAAAAAACATGTTATACACTATGCCTATATGGCTTCCGATGGTTCACCCGGAACTCTTGAGTCTGAAAAAGCATATGCTTATGATGGCAAGACGCTCACTCCATATGCAAGCAACGCTATGGTGCTGGAAGAAGATAATATTACTATGAGCTACAAGGTGAATGATAAATCGGCTTCGAAAGCTGAATATGAAAAATCAAAAACCCGATTTGTTGAACCGACAGATTCCAGATACAAGGTGGTAAAAGGAACTTACAGTAATCCTTTAGGTATGTGAGACAGTTTGTGAAGGAATATTATAAAAAACTGTTGACAACTGGATTTTTTATGATATAATAACAGAGCAAAATAAAGCAGAACAGATTTTTGTTCTCACCCGTCGGCTACGAGTTGACCGGTCAATACTTTACTGAAAAAGTTTGATTTGTAATGGTGCGGGCAGAATTTCTGTCCGCATTTTTAATTTCGCCCACAGGGCAAGGAGAGGTGTTTATTTATCAGTACTAAAGAATTGCAAATCAATGAAGAAATCCGCGACAAGGAAGTCAGAGTTATTACTGACGATGGTGAACAGCTTGGAATTATGTCCGCTAAGGACGCTTGTAAAGAAGCAGAAAAGCGTAGCCTTGACCTTGTAAAGATTGCCCCTAACGCACAGCCACCGGTTTGTAAGATTATGGACTACGGTAAGTATCGTTTTGACAAGGCAAAGAAAGAAAAGGAAGCAAAGAAGAATCAGAAGGTTATTGAAACTAAAGAAATCAGACTTTCTGTTAACATTGATACGCATGACTTTGATACAAAGGTAAATCATGCTCTCAAGTTCCTGAAATCAGGCAACAAAGTAAAAGTTTCAATCCGTTTCAGAGGTCGTGAAATGGCTCACGCTCATCTCGGTAACGGAATTATGGAACGTTTCGCAGTTGCTGTTGAAGAGATGGGTACTGTTGACAAACCTGCTAAACTTGAAGGACGTCAGATGCTTATGTTCTTGTCCCCAAAGGGTGCGAAATAAAAGGTAGTATATTATATTAGGAGGATATTATTATGCCAAAGATTAAAACACATAGCGGAGCTAAAAAAAGATTTAAGCTTTCAAAGAACGGTAAGCCAATCAGAGCACACGCTAACAAGTCTCATATCTTAACAAAGAAGAGCACAAAGAGAAAAAGAGGACTTCGTCAGACAGCTGTTGCTGATAAGACAAATACAGCACAGATTAAGCGTCTTATTCCTTATAAATAAGAACCTGACCCATCAACGCATTGAAAATGCGGATGGGTACCCCAGAACCTTGTTGTTTCACAACAATAAGAACCTGACCCATCAACGCATTGAAAATGCGGATGGGTGCCCCAGAACCTTGTTGCTTCGCAATAATCAAAGCGTAAGTAACGCATAAATGTATCTATTCAATCGGAGGTAAAGAGAAATGGCACGTGTTAAAGGTGCGATGATGACTCGCAAAAGAAGAAATAAAGTATTAAAACTCGCTAAGGGTTACTATGGCTCAAAGAGCAAGCTTTTCAGAACAGCTAAACAGGCAGTTATGAAGAGCGGCAACTATGCTTACATCGGCAGAAAGCAGAAGAAACGTGATTTCAGAAAGCTCTGGATTACAAGAATTTCAGCTGCTTGCAAGATGAATGGTATGAACTACTCAACATTCATCAACGGTCTTAAAAAAGCTGGTATTGACCTTAACAGAAAGATGCTTTCAGAGATTGCTATTGCTGACCCTGCAGCATTCACAGCTCTCACAGAAAAAGCAAAAGAAGCTCTTAAATAATGATTTAACCACGCATGAGGAAATCCCCTCACGCGTGGTTTTTCCGTTTTATAAATTATGTTTGATATTGTAATAAATGCTAAAAATAACCCGAAAATTAAAGAAGTGAAATCACTTCTCACATCATCAAAGGACAGAAAAAACAGCGGACTTTTCGTAGTGGAAGGTGTCCGTCTTTGCCTTGATGCCCTTTTGAGTGGATGTGAAATAGAAAGTGTTTTTTGTACTGAAAACTGTGCTGAAAAATACAGTGATGATATTGCACAATTAAGAGATGGTTGCAAAAACTTTTATGCTGTCAGTAATGATGTGCTTAAAAGCATAAGTGATACTGTAACACCTCAGGGTGTGGTTTGCACCGTGAGAATGAAGCAGAATAGTTTTGAGTATGAAAAAGGCAAAAAATATATTGCCCTTGATACCATTCAGAATCCTGATAACTTAGGTGCGATTTCAAGGACTGCAGAGGCACTTGGTCTTGACGGAATGGTGATTTACGGCGGTTGTGACATCTATAATCCAAAGGCATTGAGAGCTTCAATGGGAGCACTTTTCCGTTTACCAATCTGCATTTGTCAGAGTCTTGAAGATGAAATTGTAAAATGTAAGAATTTGGGAATTCAGGTTTTTTCAACAGTTCCTGACAGAGATGCAAAAAGTGTAACAACTGTTGATTTTTCAGATGGTGCTGTTTGCATAATCGGCAACGAGGGTAATGGTGTCAGCAAGGAAATAATCGAAAAATGTAGTGACAGAATAACTATAAAAATGGATGGCAGAGCAGAGTCTTTGAATGCTGCTGCCGCTGCTTCCATAATTATGTGGGAAATGGCAAGATGAATTACGATTTGTATTGGATTTGGATGTCCTGTGGGTTAGGTGCCGGGGCACGATGTTTAGATTTAATTTCATATTATGAATGGAATCCATACGAGATTTATGCATCAAGTTTTAATGAAATCTTTTCTCTGGATATGCTGACAAAGCGTCAGGTGGAAAAACTTAAAAGCTTTTCTATCGAAAAGGCAAAGGAAATCTATGATACAGTGAAGGCAAATGGTTGGAAAATAATCACTCCTGCAAGTGAGTATTATCCACCCGCATTACTTAATTTACAGGATTTGCCCCTGGTATTGTATGTAGATGGTGACGAAACTGTGTTGAATGAGGAATTAGCCATCTCAATTGTAGGCTCAAGAAGTGCATCAAGGTACAGCAGAGCAGTGGCAAGAGCTTTGGCATCCACAATGGCTGAAATCGGATTTACTGTTGTATCGGGTGGTGCCATTGGTGTGGATAGCTTTTCCCACCTTGGAGCTCTTGACTCTAAGGGCAAAACCATCTGTGTATTAGGTTGCGGACTCGGTACAAAGTATCTTATGGAGAACAAATATCTTCGGGATAAGGTGGCTCATAATGGTGCGGTAATTACAGAATATCCGCCATTTACTCCTGCGGGTCGTGATACATTTCCGTTAAGAAACCGAATTATTTCGGGTATTTCTCTGGGTACGGTGGTAGTTGAGGCGGGATTACGAAGTGGTTCTCTTATAACTGCACGATATGCTCTTGAACAGGGCAGGGACGTGTTTGCTGTCCCGGGTGATTTAATCAGTTCTTCATTTTTAGGAACAAATCAACTTATTCAGAGTGGTGCAACGGCAGTTTTTTCTCCCAATGATATCCTTGAAACATATTATACCCGTTATTACGATAAACTTGGTAGTGTGAAAAGATATGAAGCTGATGAGATTATGCTTCGCACACAGAAATATATTAAATTGATTGAAAAAGAAGAAAACGAGTTGGGTATAATAACTCAGTCAAACGAGATAAAAGAGAAGAAATCAGTGTCTCGTGTAATAAAGCCGGAAAAACAGCCCGATAAAACTGCAACTGTCAAAAAAGAGGCTCCATCATACTTGACAGATACGGCAAGAAAGGTCTATGATTTTCTGAATGAAGAACCAAAGCACATTGATGAAATTATCAATGGATGCGAATTAAGTACGGATAAAATACTGTCAGCGGTGACTGAACTTGAGATTTATGGTCTTGTTGAACAGTTAAGCGGCAGAAGATATAAAGTAAAATAAACCGAATAATTAAAATTAGGATGATGATATATGTCAAAACTCGTTATTGTTGAGTCGCCTTCAAAGGCAAAAAGCATACAGAAATATTTGGGAAAGGATTACACAGTTGTGTCTTCAAAGGGACATATCCGTGACCTTCCTGCTGCAAAATTAAGCGTTGATGTGAAGAATGATTTTGCACCTAAATATGCTGTTATCAAAGGAAAAGAAAAATTAGTCAAGGAACTTAAAGAACTTGCAGATAAGTCAGAGGCAGTTATTCTCGCAGCCGACCCTGACCGTGAAGGAGAGGCTATTTCCTGGCATCTTGCAACACTTCTTGACCTTGATATGAATGACAATAATCGTGTAAAATTCAACGAAATCAATAAAACAAGTGTTGTAAAGGGTATAGAACACCCTGAAAAAATCGATTTGGATTTGGTGAATTCACAGCAGGCTCGTCGTATTCTCGACAGACTTGTTGGCTATACACTCAGTCCATTTATTTCACAGAAAATTCGTCGTGGTCTTTCTGCAGGCCGCGTTCAGTCTGTTGCAGTAAGACTTGTTGTTGACCGTGAAAACGAAATCAGAGCATTTAATCCTGAAGAGTATTGGACACTTGATGCAAAAATGCTTGCACCATCATCAAAGAAGGCTTTTAAAGCACAATTCTCAGGTGATGAAACAGGCAAAGTGAAGATTACAAATAAAGAGCAGAGTGATATGTATCTTGCTCGTCTTGAGGGTGCTGAATACACAGCAACATCAGTTAAAAAAGGTGTTCGTCGTCGCCAGCCGGCTCCTCCTTTCACAACTTCAACAATGCAACAGGAAGCATCCCGTAAGCTTAATTTCCAGGCAAGAAAAACAATGAAGGTTGCTCAGGAGCTTTATGAAGGTGTTGAAGTTAAGGGCTTTGGCTCAGTGGGTCTTATCACATATATGAGAACTGACTCTCTTCGTATTTCAGAAGAATCAAGAGCAGCAGCAAATGAATATATCAGAAACACTTTTGGTGAGGATTATCTTCCTGAAAAACCAAGATATTTCAAGACAAAAGCAAACGCTCAGGATGGTCACGAAGCAATTCGTCCTACAATGATGGATATTACTCCTGAGGTAGCAAAATCAAGCCTTACAAATGACCAGTATAAGCTTTATAACCTTATCTGGAAACGATTTGTGGCATCTTTGATGGCAAACTGTGTTCAGGACACAGTTAAGGCTGAAATTACAGGTGCAAATGAGGCGGATAAGGCAAACGGCAGATTTGTAACATTTGTTGCAAATGGATATTCTGTCCGTTTTGATGGCTATACCCGTCTTTACGAAACAGGTACTGATGAGGATGAAGAGGAAGAATCAAAGCTTCCGAAAATTAACGAAGGCGACGCAATCAAGATGAAAGAGCTTGTGGGAAATCAGCATTTCACACAGCCACCTGCAAGATACACAGAAGCATCTCTCATCAAAGCACTTGAAGAAACAGGTGTTGGTCGTCCATCAACTTACGCATCAATTATTTCTACAATTACACAGAGAGAATATGTAATCCGTGAACAGAAACAGTTAAAGCCAACTGAATTAGGTGAGGCTATTACTGCACTTCTTAAGGATAAATTCTCCAAGATAGTTAATGTTAAGTTTACTGCCGGTATGGAATCACAACTTGATATGGTTGAAAGTGGTGAAACTGACTATATCAAGATGCTTCACGAGTTTTATGATGACTTTATTGCAACTGTTGATAAAGCAAAGGCAGAAATGCAGGGTCAGAAGATTAAGCTTAAAGAAGACGAAACAGATATCAAGTGTGATAAGTGTGGCAGAAACATGGTTGTAAAATCAGGTCGTTTTGGTAAATTCCTTGCTTGTCCGGGATATCCTGAATGTAAAAATACAATGCCTTTAGTTGTTGAAACAAAGGCAACTTGCCCTGTTTGTGGTGGCAAGGTTATTGAAAAGAAATCAAAGAAGGGTTATGCATTCTACGGTTGTGGAAATTATCCTGAATGTAACTTTAAGACATGGGATAAACCAACTGATGACCTTTGTCCGCAGTGTGGCAAGTCACTTTTCAAGAGAAAAGGCGGAATTGTTGCATGTCTCAATGAGGGCTGTGGATTTGAGAAAAAGGCAGAGCGCAAGAGAAAGGCTAAAGAAGAATGAGAGTAGCTGTTATCGGTGGTGGCCTTGCAGGTGTTGAATGTGCAAGTGCCTTGTCACGAAACGGAATAATGGTCGACTTGTTTGAAATGAAGCCCTTAAAAAAATCTCCTGCACATAAGCTTGACACTCTTGCAGAATTGGTTTGTTCAAACTCCTTAAAGGCAGAAAGACTTAATTCTGCAGCAGGACTTTTAAAACATGAAATGGCGTACTTAGGCTCAATTTGTGTTGAGACTGCTTATGAGTGTAAGGTTGAGGCAGGTGGTGCACTTGCAGTTGACCGTTATGAATTTTCAAGAATTATTACAGAAAAAATCAAGAATGATAAAAACATAAATGTTATCGAAAAGGAAGTTACGGATATACCTGAGGGCTACGACGGTGTTGTTGTATGTGCAGGTCCTCTGGCGAGTGACTCTCTTGCTGAAAAAATCCGTGAGATGTGCGGTAACGGACTTTCTTTCTATGATGCAGCCGCACCTATTATAAGTGCTGAAAGTATTGATATGGGCTGTGCTTTTGCCCAGTCACGATATGACCGCGGTGGTGAGGCTGACTATATCAACTGCCCTATGAATAAGGAAGAATATGAAGCTTTTTATGATGCGATTATAAATGCAGAAAGTGCAGATGTTCATTCCTTTGATAAACGAAAAGATGTTTATGAGGGTTGTATGCCTATTGAGGTGTTAGCATCCCGTGGCAAGGATACAATGAGATACGGACCTCTTAAACCTGTTGGTCTTACTGACCCTCGAACAGGTCACAGACCTTGGGCAAACCTTCAGCTTCGTAAAGAAAATAAAGATGGTACAATGTATAATCTTGTAGGATTCCAGACAAATCTTAAATTCGGTGAACAGAAACGTGTTTTCAGTATGTTTCCGGCTCTTAAAAATGCAGAATTCGTGCGATATGGCGTAATGCACAGAAACACATTTATTGATTCACCAAGACTTCTTAATGGTGATTTCAGTTTAAGAAGTAATCCATTACTTTTCTTTGGCGGACAGATTACGGGTGTTGAAGGGTATATGGAATCTGCTGCAAGTGGTCTTATGGCGGGAATTAACCTTGCAAGAAGATTGAAGGGTGAAGAAACTATTGTTCTTCCAAATGACACAATGATTGGTGCATTGAGCAGATACATAAGTGATGAATCCGTTAAGAATTTTCAGCCTATGGGTGCTAATTTTGGTGTTTTACCACCACTTGAAGAAAAGATAAGAGATAAACAAGAGAGATATATGCAGTTAGCTCAAAGAGGTATGGACTCTCTCAAAAAATTCGCAAAAAATAACAATTTAGGTGACTGAAATGACTGATTTCCAGAAGAAAATCGGATATAAATTTAAGGATAAGGGTTTGCTCAAAAGAGCGTTGACTCATTCTTCTTATGCCAATGAAAAGGGTACAGGTCTTGATAATGAAAGACTTGAATTTTTAGGTGACTCGGTGTTAGGCTTTATCACTGCCGAATACCTTTTTGAGCATTACAAGAACAAACAAGAAGGTGAACTCACTAAAAAACGTGCTTATGCAGTTTGTGAGAAAACTCTTTTTGAATATGCCGAAAAAATTCAGCTTGGTGATATGATTTTGCTTGGTAAAGGTGAAGAACATACCGGTGGCAGACATCGTCCGTCAGTTGTTTCCGATGCTTTTGAGGCTTTGATTGCTGCGATTTACCTTGACGGTGGAATTGAAGAAGCAAAGAAATTTGTTTTACCATTCATTGAAATTTCATCAGAAGAAAAGCCTGTTTTCAAGGATTATAAGAGCACCTTGCAGGAAGTTTTGCAGCAGAATCCAACTGAAAAATTCGAGTATGTTGTAGTAGGTGAAAGCGGACCCGACCACGACAAGGAATTTGTTGTAGAAATTCATATGAACAGTAATGTAATCGGCAGTGGTAAAGGCAGAAGCAAGAAAAAAGCCGAGCAGGAAGCGGCAAAATCGGCTTTGGAGTTAATGGGATTATGAGCCATTCTAATATAAGCATTTTTGTGCCACATAAGGGTTGCCCAAACGATTGCAGTTTCTGTAATCAGAGGGCAATAAGCGGACAAACTGTTTCTGCAACACCCGATGATGTGGCAAAAGCAGTTCAGACGGCAATTGAATATAATGTGAATCCGAAAGATACAGAAATAGCATTTTTCGGTGGTAGTTTTACGGCGATTGAAAGGGAATACATGTGTTCTCTTTTAACCGCCGCAAAGCATTTTTTGGATAGTCATAATTTCAAGGGAATCAGGGTGTCAACAAGACCTGATTGCATTGATGATGAGGTTTTACAAGTCCTTAAAAGCTATGGTGTAACTGCCATTGAATTGGGTGCACAGAGTATGGATGACGACGTGCTTTCGGCTAATCGCAGAGGCCATTCGTCAGATGATGTAAGACGCGCATCAGCACTTATTAAAAGTTATGGTTTTGAATTAGGATTACAGATGATGACAGGTCTTTATAAAAGTGACTTTGAGAAAGACCTTTACACAGCGAAAGAGATTGTAAAAATAAAACCTGATACTGTGAGAATTTATCCTACAGTAGTGCTCAAAAATACTCATTTGGCACAATTGCAGGAAAAGGGCGAATACAAAGCACCTACTGCAGAGGAGTCAGCACCATTTTGTGCTGAGCTTTTGCAGATGTTTGAAAACAATAACATAAAAGTTATAAAACTGGGACTTCACAGCAGTGAAACAGTTGAGAGTGATATGGTCGGTGGTGCTTATCATCCTGCCTTTCGTGAACTGTGTGAAGGATATATTTATCTCAAAAAAATCCTTGAGAAATTAGAGGGAAAAGATAAAAATTGTGAATATACGGCTTTTGTCAGCAAAAAAGCCCTATCTAAGGCAAAAGGACAGCAGAAAAGAAACGAAAAAGCATTGAAAAATCAAGGATTTCATTGTATAATAAAGGGTAAAGAAAATTTAGAAGAATTTCAGATTGAGGTAACAGATTCAATATGATTTTAAAATCAATTACAATGCAGGGTTT
>JAZNLY010000008.1:0-42420 GCA_045579305.1 Candidatus Fimenecus sp.
CGATCACAATTCGTAGGGGCGGATGCCCACATCCGCCCGCAATAAGCTCCCATTCGCCCCAAACGGGACGATGTGGGGTGCGGGTGTCCGGTAGACACCTCTGCATAGCAGGAGCACCGACCGAACCAGCAGGCGAGATCCATCGTCCCCTACAAATAAGTCATCCCGACAAATTATAAATTCTATATTTCAGGTAAATATATAATGAGGTGGATTATGACTAACGTTAAAAAAATTTTTTCAGGATTTGTAATTGGTACAATAAATATTCTCCTTGGTGCCGGTGGTGGAATGTTGACCGTGCCTTTATATAAAAAGATTGGAATGAGTCAGAAGCAAGCACAAATTAATGCAGTAGCAACAATTTTGCCAATAACAATAGTTAGTGCAATTATTTATCTTATGAATGGTGATGTAAAACTTTCTGACTCTTATATTTATCTTATTCCAGGACTATTAGGAAGTGTTTTAGGGACATTTTTTATAAAGAAAATATCAAATAATGCTTTGAACATTATATTCTCTGTATTCATGATTTGGGCAGGATTGAGGTTGTTATTCAAATGAACTATATCATACCCATAATTGCAGGATTTTTCTCAGGTTTAATAGGGTCTATGGGCTTCGGTGGTGGCGGAGTTTTAATAATATATCTTGTTATTTTTGCAAAAACCCCTCAAATTATTGCACAGGGCATAAATTTGATATTTTTCATACCCTGCGCTTTACTTGCCACTATTATATACATTTTAAAAAAACAAGTTAAAATAAAGGTAGTTTTACCTGTTATTCTTGGTGGCATTATTGGTGCAATTACTACAAGTTATTTTCTGAATTTTATTGAATCTGATTGGCTTTCAAAAATCTTTGCAGTATTTCTTATTCTTATGGGAATTACATCCATATTAAAAACCAAAACAAAAAAAGAATCCATATAGATTTGTTGACAAAAAAAGGCAGTTTTCTTTGCCTTTTTTCGTTATTTCTACAAAAATTTTTTTATTATTTCTTTTCTATTGATAATACTATATTTATAATGTATAATTACTACAATACATTAAATTGGGGAATTTTGTATTTTATGTATTAATTACTTGTGTTTGGAGGCAAAAAATATGAAAGTACAGTTTACAGAAACCATATTGAGAGATGCCAACCAGTCACTTATTGCTACAAGAATGCCGTTCGCAGATTTCGAACCTGTTCTTGAAAAGCTTAATAAAGCTGGTTACTATTCTCTTGAATGCTGGGGCGGTGCTACATTTGACTCATGTCTTCGTTACCTTAATGAAGACCCATGGGAAAGACTTCGTAATATCAAAGCTAAATGTCCTGATACAAAGCTTCAGATGCTTCTTCGTGGTCAGAACCTTCTTGGTTATAAGCACTTTCCAGATGACGTTGTCAGAATGTTTGTTAAGAAGAGTATCGAAAACGGTATTGATGTTATCAGAATTTTCGATGCACTTAACGATGTTCGCAACATTCAGGTAGCAGTTGATGAAACAATTAAGAACGGTGCAATTGCATCAGGTGCTATCTCTTACACAACAAGCCCTGTTCACACTCTTAAAAACTATGTTGCTCTTTGTAAAGAGATGAGAGAAATGGGCTGTTCAACAATCTGCATTAAAGATATGGCGGGTGTTATGACCCCTGTTGAAGCAAAGGACCTTGTTGGTGCAATTAAGGATGCAATGCCGGAAATGCCAGTTATTCTTCATACTCACTGCACAACAGGTATGGCTTATATGACAATCCTTAAAGCAGTTGAATCAGGTTGCGATATTATTGATACAGCAACTTCTTGTTTCTCCGGTGGTACTGCACAGCCTGCTACAGAAACAATTCATGACGCTCTTACCGGACTTGGATATGAAACCGGTCTTGACAGAGATACATTGAAAGCAGTAAACGACCACTTCAAGCTACTTCGCGACCAATATCTCTCATCAGGTCTCTTGAAGCCAAAGGCTCTTGTAACAGATACAGACGCTTTAACTTATAAAGTTCCTGGTGGTATGCTTTCAAATATGATGGCAAACCTTGAAGATATGAACGCTCTTGACAGAATGGAAGAAGCTCTTTTAGAGATTCCTCAGGTTCGTAAAGATATGGGCTATCCTCCACTTGTTACTCCTCTCAGCCAGATGGTTGGTAACCAGGCTGTTACAAACGTTCTTGTTGGTGAAAGATACAAGAACATTTCAAAGGAAATCAAGGCTTACATTAAAGGTGAATATGGTAAGGCACCCGGCGAAATCGATGCTAACCTTCTTAAGAAGGTACTTGGCGATGATGAACCTGTTACTTGTCGTTTTGCTGACACTCTTGAACCAATGTTTGAACAGACAAAAACTGAACTTGGTAATGTAGCTAAATGTGACGAAGATGTTCTTTCATATATTGCTTTCCCTGCTCAGGCTGAAAAATTCTTTGAAGCAAGAACAGAAAAAGAAAAGAACACATTCAAATATTCAATCAAGAGAATTGACTAAGGAGGACATAAAATGGCACTATCAGAAATTCTTAGTATTTCTGCTACAGGTTTTATTGTCGTTTTAATTGTTCTTATCGTTCTTGCGGTAATTATCGTTTTACTCTCAAAAGCAATCCAAACTGTTGAGGGCGGTGCTAAAAAAAGCGTAAAGGTAGAAAAGATAGAAACTGAAAAGTCTGTGAAAGAATCAGCTCCTGTTTCTGCTCCTGTTTCTGAACCTGTTGTTGCTCCTGCACCAGTTCAATATTCAAACGGTGTTACACTTTACAGAACTGATTATAAAACAGCAGCATCAATTATGGCTATTGTAAGTCATGAAAGTGGTATTCCTCTTGAAAGACTTAATTTTAGTTCAATTAAACTTGATGACTCTCTTGAACTTTATAAAACTGACTATAAAACAGCAGCATCAATTATGGCTATTATTAGTCATCAGACAGGTATTCCTCTTGAAAGACTTGCCTTCAAGTCAATCAGACTTTGTGACACACCTGAACTTTACAAAACTGATGAAGAAACAGCAGTAAAGGTTATGGCACTCACAAGCAAAGAATCTGGAATTCCTCTCGAAAATCTTGTATTTAAATCAATCAAACTTATTGAAAAATAAAGGAGAATATTAAAATGAAATATGTAGTTACATTAAATGGAAATGATTATGAAGTTGAAGTAAACGAACTTAATGAAGCAGTTGTTACTGCTGTTGTTCCATCAGCAGCTCCTGTAGTTGTTGCTGCTCCGGTTGCTCCTGTAGCACCAGTTGCTCCTGTGACAGCTCCTGCTGTTGAAACAGCACCTGTTGCGCCTGCAGCTGCTCCAGCACCAGTTGCAGTTGGTGATGGTACAAAAGTTGTAGCTCCAATGCCTGGTACTGTTCTTTCAGTTAACGTTTCTGCTGGTCAGTCAGTTAACGAAGGTGATGTTCTTTTCATTCTTGAAGCTATGAAAATGGAAAACGAAATCGTTGCTCCTTGTGCAGGTACAGTTAAGCAGGTTATTGCTACTAAGGGCGCATCTGTTGCTACTGACGAAGTTCTTGCTGTTCTCGGTTAATTCAGAGGAGGCATAACATGCAAATTATAGATGCTCTTATTGAGCTTTTCAATCAATCCAATTTTGTTAATCTTCCATACCAGAACTGGATTATGATTGGTATTTCTTTTGTATTGCTTTATCTTGCAATCGTTAAGAAATTTGAACCATTGCTTTTAATTCCTATCGCTTTTGGTATGCTTCTGGTTAACATTTATCCGGAGATTATGGCTGACCCGACCAATATATCATTTGTTGGCGATAATAATCCATTCTTGAATCCGGATGCACACTGGTATGATTCGGGTGTACTAAGACTTATCTATGCAGGTGTTAAATCAAGTATTTTCCCATGTCTTATTTTCATGGGCGTTGGTGCAATGACAGATTTCGGTCCTCTCCTTGCTAACCCATCAAGTCTTTTACTTGGTGCTGCTGCACAGTTAGGTATTTATGTTGCATTTACAGTTGCTATGCTTTCAGGTGAGTTCACACCAGAGGAAGCTGCGTCAATTGCAATCATCGGTGGTGCAGATGGTCCTACTGCAATTTTCCTTACAGGCAAACTTGCTCCTCATCTTTTAGGTTCAATTGCCGTTGCTGCATATTCATATATGGCTCTTATCCCACTTATTCAGCCACCAATTATGAAGATGCTTACGACAAAAAAAGAACGTGAAATCAAAATGAATCAATTAAGAACAGTCAGTAAAGCTGAAAAGATTATTTTCCCAATCGTTGTTACTGTTATCTGCGTTCTTATACTGCCTTCAGTTGCTCCGCTTCTCGGTTTCCTTATGCTTGGTAATCTTTTCAAAGAAAGTGGACTTACTGACAGACTTTCTGACACAGCACAGAATTCACTTTGTAACATCGTTACAATCTTGCTTGGTACTACTGTTGGTGCTACTGCAGAAGGTTCAGCATTCCTTAACAAGAAAACATTACTTGTTATCGGTATCGGATTGCTCGCATTCGCATTCTCAACAGCTGGTGGTGTAATTTTTGCTAAACTTATGAACCTTGCAACAGGTGGTAAAGTTAATCCACTTATTGGTTCAGCAGGTGTTTCTGCTGTTCCTATGGCTGCACGTGTATCACAGGTTGAAGGAAGAAAATACAATCCTTCAAACTTCCTTTTGATGCATGCAATGGGTCCTAACGTTGCAGGTGTTATCGGTTCTGCTGTTGCAGCAGGTTTCTTACTTTCACAATTTGGCACATAAAAAACCCAAACACAACATATATAATGCCGTAGTCGATTTGACTACGGCATATTTTTTATATTTTAGTAAGTACTTGTTTTCTTATCTCAATAGAGTCAGGAGTCACTGCACAGTCAAAAGCTAAAGGAACAACTCCGTTTTCTTTGGCTTTTTTTAATTCATCTGCAAATTCAGGATGCGTTATACTGTTCGGTTTAAAGCATTTTACGTCAGACATCTGAACAACAAACAAAACATAGGCTCTGTACCCTTCTGTAACGGCTTTTTGTAATTCTTTGAGATGTTTCACGCCTCGTTCTGTAGGAGCATCAGGAAAGCTAACTACACCGTCATTTTCAAGTGTTACACCTTTAACCTCAACAAATATTTTATCTGTTTCAGTTTCAACATAAATATCAAACCTTGAATTACCATACTTATATTCAGGCTTTATTAATTTAATATTATCAAAGAGATTGGGAATAAATTCAAGTGCAACATAGTTTACAATCTGACTATCCATATTAATCAGTTTGTCACCTTTTTCTACTGCAATCAAATCATATTTTGTTTTACGATTTGGATTATTTGATTTCTGCAAATAGACAGTTGAATCTTTAACCAACAATTCCTTACATCTGCCCGTATTCTTCACGTGGCAAACTTCTAACTTATTATTAATAATCACATTAGCAATAAATCTGTTAGGTCTGTTAACAAATTTACCTTTTACAATATTATCATATTTCATAATTCACCAGTAAAAAACGGCGATAGTTTTCTACCGCCGTCCATATATTTAGTTCGTTTATTTTTTCTTTGCTTTTCTTTCTTCGATTTCTTTAACCATCTGTGCCTGTTTCTTTTCTGTAATTGTGTAGAAGAACATTGGCACTGCACAAGCAAACATACTGATAACACCTGAAAGAACAAGCATATTCCAGAGTGTCTGAGCACCTTCAGCTGAAATATAACCTGTTTCAGCATTGATACCTGCTGCTGCAAAAGAAATAACACCAATGAAAGCACCAACAGCCATACCAATCTTATTGATGAGTGTCTGCATTGCAAAGCATATACCTTCACCACGTTCGCCTGTTTTCCATTCAAGATAGTCAACAGTATCACCAATCATAGCATATGTGATAATGTTGTTAACACCCTGTGGAATACCAAGAAGCACAAGACCGATAGCAGCAATAACGAGCTTCCATGGTTCATCATAACCAACAAAGTACATAACGCCCATTACAAGACCACCAAAGAGATGAACAATAATATATGCCCATTTCTTTGTGAACTTCTTTGACATCCATGGAACAAGAAGTGATGCTACAAGACCACCAGGAACAACAAGAAGAGTAATCAAGCTGTACATACCTTCGTTCTGAAGAACATATTTTGCAAAGTAAAGACCACCTGTGTATGTATAAACCATTCTTGCACCGCCAAGAATACCTGAAAGTACGATAAGAAGAAGTTCTTTATTCTTAAAGAGAAGTTTCATATTGTGGCCAAAGCTTGGTGGATTATCATCTGCTGTGAAACGTTCCTTAGTGTTCTTAAAGCCATAGAAGAACATTGGAACAGCAGCAACAACAAGAACAACTGCTGCAATAAAATATGTCCATTTAAGAGTGTCAGCATTAGCGATTTCCTGTCCCTTGATAACAGTGTTAATAAATGTGTTTGCTGCTTCTTCAACTGTAAGACCCTGTTTTTCAACAAGACTAGCAATTTCAGCAGCCTTATCAACCTTAATCTGGTCAAGCATATCAGCTGAATATTTGAATTTTGCTGTAATTCCGTTTGTAATAATTGGAATAAATACAGTAACAATACCTGCACCCAATGTGCAAAGAAGACGAGTAACTGTAAGAAGATTGCCACGAACAACTGTGTCGTTAGTCATACAGGTTGAAAGTCCCCAATAAGGAACGTCAGCAACTGTGTAAACAACTGACCAAATAACATAAATAATTGCAATAACAATGAAAGTAGATGTTGCTTTTGCCTGGAATACAGGTAAGAAACATGCAATAGTCATAATTGCAATCGGAATTGCCATCCACTTAAGATAAGGACGACATTTACCCCATTTAGTTCTTGTCTTGTCAACGATTGAACCCATAATAGGGTCGTTGAAAGCGTCAAAAATACGAGTACCAAGCATCAAATAAGCAACTGCCATTGAGCCTGCAAGTGAACCTATTGTAACACCTTCAGCACCGAAAAGAAGCGCGTCAGTCAAGAAAATTGTTAGGTAAGAACCTATAATTGTGCATACAAAGTTCTGACCAAAACCTGCGACACCATAAGCAATAGCTTCTTTAGGTTGAAGACTGCTCTTATCATCAGGATTTGTACCATAGACTTTATGCAAAAGGTCATTGATTTTCATAAAATCCCTCTTTCATATAAATAATGAAATGATTATAACATAACTGAATGTTTATTTCAATGTTTTTTAACAAAAAATGAACAGAAAAATACTCCCCTACCTTTTAAGGTAAGGGAGAAAAATATAGTTTACTGTTTTGCGCCGTTATCAAACTTTTCAAGGACTTTGACACTTGCTGCGAAGCAATCTGCAAGGCAAGCTTTGTTAAGCTTTTCAGGAGTATCAAGTCTTGTGTGATAGAAATCCGGAAGAGCGTGGTTGAGAGCTGTAATACCTGTTGAGCGCATACCAGCCTGTGCAAATGCTGCTGAGTCAGTTGCACCACCGAGAGGAGGAACTACACCCTTACCGCATTTAATGCCGAGTTCTTCACAAGCTTCAACATATAAATCTGAAACGTCTTTATCTACTTTAACTGTAGCGTTAAGGTCACGATAGTTTGCCTGCATATATTCAGGCTGTGTAATTGTATCGTATGAATAAACGAATGTAGGAACATCGTTGAACTCATGAGCATGAGCTTCACACCATGCTTTTGCACCACGAAGACCTGCCTCTTCAGAACCTGTGAGAACAACACCGATTTCTGTGTTTTCTAATTCAATTCCTTCGTCCTTGAGAGCTTTGAGAATTGCAATACCAATATAGCAACCTGAAAGGTTATCGTTAGCACCATCAACTACTCTCTTCTTGTTCCACATAAAGTAAAGACCAAACCAGAAAGGAACAAAAACAAGACCAATAAGACCGAGTTTTGTTGCAATTTCAGCGTCAACACCGGCAAGTTTTGCAATAGCAATACCAACCATATAAAGTGCACCGACAATGCAAAGGCACATATGAATATCAAAGCCAAGATATGTAAACTTGTATTTGAATGGCCATTCCCAAGTTGCATCAGGGTGACCATTAAAGATGATTCTACGTTTAACTTCACCTGTAGGTTTTTTGAAACCTGCTGCATTATGACCTGTTAATTCTTTGAAACATTTATCAAGTGTTTTCTTGTAAAGTCCAAACTGTAATACACAAAGTGTAAGACCAATTACAATAAACGCGATTGAAAGTGCCGGAACAAAGAAATAAGATGCAAGTGCTAAAAAACAACATGTGATTGTAAAATAAATCCAACCATAGAATGAATCTGGATTTTCTTTAAACTCATCAACATAAGTTGTGTCACATCCCAATTCTTTTAACTGATTTGCCATGTACTCACAAGCTTGCTGTTCACCTTTTGTACCAGGTGCTCTTTTTTCGAACTTAGTACAGATATGAGTGATTTCATCAATCATAAACTGTGCGGCAGAATCCTTCTTTTCAATAATTTTTCTTAAATCCATATTGAAATCCCCCTATAGAATTTTATGATAATACTTTATCATAAAAATTACCAAAAATCAACTTAAAATAGGCATTAAAAGGCAAAAAACACAAGGAAATCCTTGTGTTTTATGTATATAATATATTTTTTAATTATTCGCCTTTCATTTTTGCGTAGCAATCACTGCAATATACTGGTCTGTCATCCTTTGGTTCAAAAGGAATCTTAGCTTCGCCACCACATGATGCGCATGTTGCTGTGTGATAAACTCTTTCGCCACGATTAGCATTTTTACGAGCTACACGGCATTCTTTACATGACTTTGGCTCGTTTACAAGTCCTTTCTCTGCATAAAATTCCTGTTCACCTGCAGTAAAGACGAATTCATTTCCACAAGTTTTGCAGATGAGTGTTTTGTCTTCGTACATTTTGATAACCTCACAAAATTTATTTTTACCCCATACGGATTTGCACCGTATCATTAAAATGCTCAACTATGAGTTACGGGCATATCTATTTACAAGCCTGAAATGCGCGTAATTTTCGACGAATTCTCTGTACTGCATTATCAACAGATTTTACATTACAATCAAGAATATCCGCTATTTCAGAATATGTAAGACCTAATAATAAAAGCTTGAAAACTTTTCTTTCTGTTTTCGAAAAGTTGTTCTCCACAAATTGAAGAAGTTCGTTCAAATCTTCATTTATAATAACCGAATCCTCAGGTGAAGGATATTGATAAGAAGCAAGAACCTCGCTATCAACATATTCATCTATATTAACACTATTATTTATAACATCCTCCGATTTACGAAGGAGTGAAATCATTTTTCTGAATGTAACTGTTGATGAATATGTGCAGAATTTTGCACCATTGCTTTCGTTAAAGGAATAGACGGACGATACAAAGCCCATCATACCTTCCTGATATAAATCATCAGCTTCCAATCCATTCAGATTTTTGAAAGAATATGCTTGTTTAAGGATTTTATCAGAGTATTTTTCAATTAACATCGATAACGCTACACTGTCGCCACCCTTGGCACGCGATACAAGTTCATTATCATCACAACAATGATTAATCGAAAAATTATTCAACATATCACCTCAAAATGTACATAAAGGCACATTCATAAACATTACCATTCAAATTATATCACAAAAAAAATTTATGTCAACAAAAATTTATGTATAGTTTACACAAATCTACAATATATTACAGCTTCTGCCGGAATAAAACAAATGTGGCGCATCCGGAACTGACGCGCCATCAATTTTATATAAATAATTGAAATAAAATAGAACCTGTACTTAAAATCATTATTCCTGCCAACGCAAGAGCAACGACTTTTATAAACATTTCGCGATTCATACTTACACTCCTAAAAGTTTTTTTGCATCCTGAGAAAACAACTCCGTTTTTTCTTCTGATTCTTTTCTTGTTTCACCACAAGCAGTAATATACACCTTGATTTTAGGCTCTGTGCCTGATGGTCGAACAATAACCTTACTATTATCCTCAAGAGAATATGAAAGAACATTGGACTTAGGAAGATTGATTTCTGTTGCATCCCCCGTCATATTGTCGATAATTCTGCTTTCTTTATAATCAGCAATCTTAACAACTTTCTTATTTGCAAATGCTGTTGGTGCATTTTCACGAAGAGAATTCATAATATCATTCATTTTCTGCATTCCTCTTGCACCTTCAAATGCGAAATTAAGGACAGTATTGAGATACATGCCATATTTTTCGTAGATACTATCCATAAACTGTTTAAGGGAGATTCCTTTAAGTTTATATACGGCTGCCATTTCAGTAATCATAAGAGACGCAACAACAGCGTCCTTATCTCTTGCGTGAATTCCACGAAGATAACCATATGATTCTTCCATACCAACTATAAAACTTTCCTCTTTACCATCTTTTTCAAGATTTGTAATCAATTCACCGATATATTTGAAACCAGTAAGCAAATCAGCAACTTCTGCACCGTATTCCTTGCAGATTGCTTCAATTAATGGTGTAGTTACAATTGATTTTACAACAACAGGATTTTCAGGCAATTTATTCTGTTCCTTAAGATTTGAAAGAAGATATTCACAGAACATCGCAGCAACTTCATTACCTGTCATAAGAACATACTCATCACCATCACGCACTGCAATACCGACACGGTCACAGTCAGGGTCAGTTGCAAGTAACAAATCGGCATCTGTGCCCTTTGCTGTTTCAATTGCACATTCAAATGCCTGACGAATTTCAGGATTAGGATAAGGACAAGTCGGGAATTTACCATCAGGTTTTTCCTGCTCTTTAACAACAGTTACATCTTTAATCCCTGCCATCTTAAATATCTTACGGACAGGCTTATTACCTGCACCATTAAGAGGTGTATATATAATTTTAAGGCCTGATTTTTTAATTGCATCAGCATTCACACGGCAAGAGAGAACCTTGCTATAAAATTCATCATAAAGCCAATCTTCAATAAAATCAACCATATCTTCAGCAAGTGCATCCTCAAAGTCCATTGTTTTAACACCCGTGAACATATCAATATTCTGAATATACTCGTAGGTTTTTGCAGCAGCCTCATCAGTCATTTGATAACCATTTGGGTCATAACACTTATAACCATTATATTTTGATGGATTATGGCTTGCTGTGATAATAATACCTGATGAGCAATTAAGTCTTCTGACAGCAAATGAGAGCATAGGTGTTGGAACAAGTTCTGGATATATATATACTTTAATTCCGTTTGCTGCAAGAACACCTGCCGCACTTTCTGCAAATTCCTTTGACTTTATTCTTGAATCATATGCAATTGCAACAGATGGGTCATCAAATGTTTCATTAAGATAGTCTGCCAACCCTTGAGTCGCCTGATTGACTGTATATACATTCATTCTATTTGTCCCTGCTCCGATTACTCCACGAAGTCCTGCAGTACCAAACTCAAGATTTTTATAAAAACGGTCGAGAATGGCCTCTTCATCACCTTTTATTCCCTCAAGTTCGGGAATAAGGTCACTATCCAACACTGCTGACGATAACCATAAATTATAAAGTTCTTTTATATCATTCATTATAAAACCTCCAAACTTCGCTTTTTATATTTTATCCTATTTTCTGTCAAATGTAAATATGATTTCAATTTAATATTGAAAATAATATGACTATTATTGTATAATTATTACATTAAGTTGGGATGTGATGTTTTTGTTCTCGAGAATAATCAGTTTAGGCCTTTTTGGTATGGAAGCATACAAAGTTATTGTTGAAGCTGACATTTCAGGTGGATTACCACGATTTGATATTGTTGGTCTTCCTGATACTGCAGTTTCCGAAAGCAGAGAAAGAGTTCGTTCTGCTATTAAAAATGCTAGTTTGCAATATCCTGTCAGCAGAATTACAGTAAATCTCGCACCTGCGGATATAAAAAAAGAAGGTCCTATTTATGACCTACCAATTCTTATTGCTCTGCTCAGCGCAAATGACCAGTTAAAAGGTGTTACTGAAGATATGGCTTTTATTGGAGAATTAGCTCTTGATGGAGAGCTTAGAAAAGTCAACGGTGTTCTACCTATGGTTCTTTGCGCTAAAAAGAACGGAATCAAAAAGATTTTTATACCTTTTGAAAACGCAAATGAGGGTGCCGTTGTAAAGGGCATTGACGTTTTTCCTGTAAAAAATATTTTACAATTATTGAATCATCTTACAGGTATTAAAGAAATGGCTCCTGTTACAAGTGATGATTATAAAGAATACTATAATCCTGCAAATATTCCTGATTTTGCAGATGTAAGAGGTCAGGAAGAAGTTAAAAGAGCTTTAGAAATTGCTGCTTCCGGTGGACATAATGTTCTGATGGTTGGGCCTCCCGGGTCAGGTAAAAGTATGTTGGCAAAAAGAATACCATCAATATTACCTGATATGACATTTGATGAATCCATTGAAACAACTAATATTTATTCTATTGCCGGAGCATTACCAAGTGGAATATCATTAATAAGGTCAAGACCATTTCGCTCACCACATCACACTGTTTCCCCTGTCGGACTTTCAGGTGGTGGCACTATTCCAAGACCTGGTGAAGTTTCCCTTGCACATAACGGTGTTCTGTTTCTCGATGAATTGCCCGAATTCACAAGAAATACTCTTGAAGTACTTCGTCAACCTATCGAAGATGGTGTAATCAGCATTTCCCGTGTTGCAGCAAAATTTCAGTATCCTTGTTCTGTTATGATGATTTGTGCTATGAACCCTTGTCCTTGCGGTTATTATGGACATCCTACAAGACCTTGCACTTGTTCAAATGGTTCTGCGCAAAGATATCTTAACAGAGTAAGTGGTCCCCTTATTGACCGACTGGATATTCATATCAATGTACCACCTGTTGATTTCGAAAATCTTTCCGGTACAAGCAAATCAGAAAGTTCTGCCGACATCAAAAAACGTGTTCAAAAAGCTCGGCAGATTCAACATAAACGTTTTGAAGGCACAAAGATAACTTGTAATGCCAAAATGGACGCATCGGCAACAAGAAAATTCTGTCAATTAACAGATAATGCTTTACTCATTCTCAAAACGGCATTTGAAAGACTTTCATTGTCAGCCCGAGCCTATGATAAAGTACTAAGAATTGCGAGAACAATCGCTGACCTTGACAATTCTGAGATTATTGATACACACCACATCACAGAAGCAATTCAATACCGAAGCTTTGACAGAAATTTTGAATAAAAAATTAAACTCCCTTGAAAGCAATCAAGGGAGTTTACTTTATGATTTAACTTTTGTTATCTGTGGGATTTTACCGATAATCATTGCAACAAATGTTGTAATTATAATTTCAGGAATCATATAAAATCCGTTATAAACTATTGAATACACAAGTGAAAGTGCATTTCCTGTATATGTATTAAGTATTGTCTGTCCCCATGAATAGAATCCATCCTGTGTAAAGAACAATTCCGCCCATGCCCCATAAAGAATAAAGCCTGATATGATATGAGAAATATAACGGAATGATAATACTGTAAATGCACCCATGGATAACGATATACTATCATTTTTAATTGCTTTTTTATACATTGCACCTAAACCAATTACGGTATAAGCTAAAATGTAATCTAAAAATAACATTAAAATTGCTTTGTCAATTCCAAGACCATCTTGCTCTGGTGGTAAAAACGCTGCAGAAATTGTACCATCTGCAACACCAATAACCATTTCTGCTAATGAGTAAACAAATCCTGTAATTAATCCTTTACTTATTCCGTATTTCCAACCAACAAGAACAATCGGCAACATACTGACAATGGTAATCTGTCCACCAAATGCCATTTTAGGAACAATTGATTTTGAAACCAATTCCAACACAATTGCAAGCGCCAACATAACAGCACTTTCAACCAACCAATATAGATTTTTCTTTTTCATTCTCTTTTACCTCCAAATAAAAAAATTCAGCCAAGGAATACCGCAAGGCTGAATGAAAATTTCCTACGCCGGCATTATCCGTATCAGGTTCAATGGTCAGAGGTGGATTAACCTCAATCTCAGCCGACTTACCGTCAGCACCCATAACTATATTTACTTGGCTTAACTACATTATACACCTACAAAATCAATTGTCAAGCATAAAATGAATAAGTGAAGAATAGCGTAATTGAGTTTTGTTATTATCAATCATACTGTTAAGACAACCTGTTGTTCCTACGAGAATCATCAGTTGCTTTGCACGTGTGACAGCAGTATATAAAAGATTCCTGTAGCAAAGTCGACTGTTAACGGATACAACAGGCATAATAACTGCATCAAACTCACTACCCTGGCTCTTGTGTACTGTAATTGCATAAGCTAGCTCGATTTCCTGTAACTGTTCTTTTGAATAGGTTGCGCGTTTCCCTGAAAAATCGATAATTATAGCATCCCGGCGCATATCGATGGATTCTATAAATCCGATATCACCATTGAAAATCCCATCACCTTCATTATCATCTGATTCCCAATGAATATTATAGTTATTCTTAGTTTGCATAACCTTGTCTCCCTCACGGAAAAGACGATAACCAGTATTGTATTCTCTTTTATCCGTTGATGGTGGATTGAGTGATTCTTGCAACACATTATTAAGATTCACTGTACCTGTTTCTCCCTTTTTAGAAGGACAAAGTACTTGAATCTGTGTTGTAGGGTCGAATCCATACGCGTTGAAAAGTCTTGTTGTGGAAAGTTCTTTTATTGTACGCACAGCATCAAGGCTGAAATTACGGTGCATCATATAAAAGTCACCTGTTTTATTATCAGTTTCTATATGTTCACCATTTACAATTGCATGAGCATTCCGGACAATATTACTTTCCATTGACTGACGAAAAATTTCTTTTAACTGCACAACAGGCAACATCTTGCTATCAATCAAATCCTTAAGGACATTTCCCGGACTGACGGACGGTAATTGGTCACTGTCACCAACCATAATAAGACGACAACCGAATGGTAAAGCATCCAGAAGACTTGAAAAAAGAAATATATCCACCATTGACATTTCATCGATAATCAAAGCCTGACAATCAAGAGGATTACGAAGATTACGCTTGAAAACAGGTTTATCCTCTTCTCCCCATTCCACTTCTAAAAGTCGATGTATTGTAGTCGCTTTTCGACCTGTTGTTTCAGTCATTCTCTGAGCAGCACGACCTGTTGGTGCACAAAGCGCGACATCAAGGAAATCCTTTTCAAACATACTTATAATGCCATTAAGAGTTGTGGTTTTACCTGTACCAGGACCACCGGTTAAAATGAGAATCCCTTTATTTACTGCTGTAATTATTGCTTCTTTTTGAAGTTGGGCATACTCAATACTACATGCTTTTTCAATTTTCGAAATGTGAGATACCACATCCATTGGGTTTTCTGGAGGAAACCTTAATAAAACCTTTAATCTGTTTGCAATACTCTTTTCAGCATTATAAGCTTCAGGCAAAAATACAAAATCAGTATTTCTTATATTTTCAATTACAACTCTTCTCGTTTCCACAAGGTTATCCATTGCACATTCAAGACTATCTCGGCTTTCATTTAACAAATCACCTGATGGAGTAAATATCTTTTCAAGTGGTAAGCAAGTATGACCGTTGTTATAATTATGCCTGATGACATATAATATGCCTGCCTCAACTCTATATTTTGATTCAGGTTTACAAGGCAACATTTCTGCAATTTGCTCTGCACGTTCAAAGGAAATTCTTTTCTCACCCTCACAAAGTATGTATGGATTATTCTCAATAATTTCAAGCGCATTACTACCCAATTTATCAAAAGCAAAAAGACATTCATTTGTTGTAAGTCCATATTTTGATAAATTAATTATTAGTGCTCGTGTCGACGACTGTCTTTTATATTCTTTACCGATTTTCTTGGCTTTCTCAAGAGAAATACCCTTAATTTCCGCTAATCTTTCGGGCTCATTTTCAAGAATATCAAAGGTTTTATCCTGAAATCTGTCAACAATCCTTAATGCAGTAGATTCGCGCACACCTTTTATAGCGCCACTTGCAAGATAATGATAAAGGTCCTCAACAGTTTCAGGCAAAAGTGCATTACAGAATTCAGCTTTAAACTGCCTTCCGTAAACAGAATGGTAAACATAATCACCCACAAGTTCGACTTTATCACCCATTTTCAAATCCGGTGTTGTACCAACAACTGTGATTTCTTCGTCACCTGTATCAACCTGAAAAACCGTATAACCATTCACATCGTTATGATAAGTTATATCGGTAACTGTTCCTTTAATTTTGATTTTTGTTTCAAACTCTTCCATTAAAAAAATCCTTTAATTTATCTTTTTCAACATAGTATATTTCATTACAATCTTTACAGATTGGCAGCAATTCTTTCTTTTCCTGATTATTTATTCCATAATCAAGAATTACAATTTTGCAGTTTATACCCTCATTGATAAAACTCATTTTTATCCGCATACCATATGCTCTTTGTCGGACATTCATAGAACTTTCATCACAAGGAATGACTACATAATATGGCTTATCATCTTTTGACAATAATAATTTTAACATAATCATATAGCAAATTGCAACTGTCCCAAATAGTATAAGGACCACAAAAATGAACCATATAATTGAGTCAAGCATTAAAATCACCTCAACCCATTATATGGTCATAAAAATTTAATGTTAAAGGACTGCCGAAACAGTACTTTAATGTTTTATCTGCTATTTGCAGTTTCAACCATTGAGAAATAGAAATCGTCTGCACTTGTGGGATAATCCTTTGTACCGCAGAAATCAAAATGGTCAGTGCCTTCCAATGTTTCCATATAATACCATCTTCCCGGTTCTATAATTTCCCCTTTTTCCATAGCTTCTTCATAGCTTTTTGCCGTTTCTGCATCACATTCAGGATACAAAGCACTTGCAAGTGGCACAATACCATCATGAGCTGCCCAATTTCCTTCTATTGTAACACCATCATAGGTTTTACCTTCCGACAACAACATCATTCCTGACGAAATATAGAAAATCGGTGTAACTGTCTGGTTAATAATCTGTGGTCCGCCTTCTGTTAACTGATTTGTTGCAGATGTACTGTACGAATAATAATATGTATTTGGTGAAAGCTTGATTTTTTCATTCAATTCCTTTGCGCCACGAATTGTCAAATCGTAATAACAGTTATCCTCTGCATAATAATATTTAGAAACATTTTTCATATTTATATTTGCTCTTCTTTCACCCTGAGCCGGAGTAAGTCCGAAATGACTCATCTGTAATGAAAATACAATAAAATCATTACCAAGAGTTGAGCCGATTACATTATAAAGGAAAATAACACCGTAGAGCGGATATCCCGGGTCGTAAAGAATATTGGCAACCTGAGTACCATTATGAGGGCTTGAAAGTGTAATGCAAGAATGCACACTATCGTGACCACCCTTAAATAAAGGACTTGTATCCTCACCCGTCAAGGCAATTTCTTCCTCACAACCAAATGTCATAAGAGAAGTGAAAAGTCGTATAGTTTCTCCACCAAAAGAATGTCCGACAAGATTGATTTTATCCTTAGGATTCCATTCTTTTCCCATAAGTGGTACACCCTCATAAGAAAAACCATATCTTTCGTGATTGTGTGCTCTTGAATGTGCTTCACCATAGTCAACAACTGTTCCTGTAAGCTGAGCGTATAGCTCACAGGCTCTGTCCCACGCACTGTTCAATGGTCCGATAGCTGCTGCATAAGCCTCCACACCTTGTTCATTGAGCATTTTAACAAAGTCAGTATTGGAAAGAGAAAGTCCACCACCCCAATATGGTGAAAGTTTATAAAACTGATTTGTAGGGCCCCATCCACCCATTCCGTGAACGAATACATATGGATAATCTGTTATAAAATTATTTTTATTCACGGGACGAGGTTGCAAATCATTTTCAGAACCAGCACATGCAGAAGCAGGTATAACAGAAAATGATAACATAAGCGCTAGAACAAGCATTATAATTAAGGTTTTCTTCATAAATATCACCCTTTCTTTAATTTCATTTTAATAAGATAGTTGTCTTTTGTCAATAAAAAAATCAGAGTACCAAAGTACCCTGATATAAAAATGAGTAAATCTGTAAGCCGAGTTCTGTCGTTTAAGGCAATTATCTATCTGCGATATGTGTTGCCACATACCTGAAGCCATCCTTCGGAGTATCTGCCCAGCTGACAACTCCAGTCGATGTTGCATCGGGTAGGGTTTGCTCGGCCGTTACATCTCTGCAACGCCGGTGAGCTCTTACCTCGCCTTTCCACCCTTACCGTTATTAAACGGCGGTTATTCTCTATGCACTTTCCCTAAGGTCACCCTCGGCGGCTGTTAGCCGTTACCCTGCTGTATGATGCTCGGACTTTCCTCACAGAAAAATTCTGCGCAACTGCCCAACTTACTCAAATCTATTAAATTGTTACTCCGTCTTTTTTGATTTGAATAATCTTATCACCCTTAACCAAAAAGACATTTTTTGATATGTCCATCATAGGTTTATCTGCCATTGAATCGGTATAAAAATCGTCTATCGTCACATCTCCATAAACTGAACGGAACACCTGAAGTTTATGTTCTTTATAGCAAATGCTATTGATTTCACCCTTAATCGGGTCAATGTCAGAACCGATATAATGTTTTATCCCTATTCTGTCACATATTATCTTTAGAAGACAACATGGACAACCTGAAACAACAATATCATCTTCATCCTGAATCTCGGCATAAAAATCCTTCACTTTATTCTGATTTATATCCCAGAATTTTTCGAATTCAGCATAAATATTGTCATAGTTAAGACAGTATTCTTTAAAGGCTTGTCCATAGCTTTCCAAAGCTTCTTCAACTGTAATTCTATCGAATTTATATCTTATAAAATCTCGGATGAATTTAGGAGCATATTTTATAATATTTTTTGTATCCTTCTTTAAAAAATAAAGGAAGATATCCATTATACTTTCGCCATCATAAAGCGTATTATCAAAATCAAATACCCGCATAATCAAAAGCCTCTTGATGAACCGCCTCCACCGAATGAGCCGCCACCGCCACGGAAGCCGCCTCCACCTCCGGAGAATCCACCTCTTGAACCACCTGAAAATCCGCCATAAATCACAGGACCGCGATGATATCCTCCACCATGATAGGAGCCACCGCCGTTATTTGAATTACCACCGGAAAATCTATTCATAACAAATACAAAAAGCAATACTATTATAATTACAATAAAAATACCGCCAAGTGCATCTTCGCCTAAATCGTCCATATCCGATTCATAAGTATCATAACTATTGATGTTATAATCAGGATTTAATTCCACACCATATTCTACACAAATAACGTTAGCTACTGCTTTGTAAGCTTCAATAAGGCCTGTAGAAAAGTCGTCTGTACTTAAATGTGGAATAACATAATCATCCAGTATTCTACCAACTTTACCGTCATTAAGACATCCTTCAAGACCATAACCTACCTGAATTGAAATCTGACGGTCAGTGAGTGAAAGCAGGATAACAACGCCATTGTCACTATTTTCACTGCCAACGCCCCACTCTCTACCTAATTCAAGAGCATATTCATCAACATCATAACCATCTAATGAATTTACAGTTACCACAACAACCTGTGCTTTTGTCTGTTCGTACAAATCAACACCGATTTTCATTATTTCTGATTCATCTTCTTCATCAATGATATTAACATAATCATTGATGAAAAATTCGTCAGTAGGTTTTGGTAAAGTAAGTGCAAAAGATGAAAAAGACAATGATAATATTAAAACAAGAACACAAATCAGACTAAATATCTTTTTCATTTTTTTATATTAATCAAAATTAACTGTTGGAACTGTCTGTGATTCAGTTGATGCCTCAAACAAATCAACTTTTTCAAAACCAAACATTCCTGCAAAAATCACATTAGGAAATTTTTTAATTGATGCATTATAATCTGTTGCTGCATCATTATAATCTTTTCTTGCTGTTGAAAGTCTGTTTTCTGTACCTGCAAGTTCATCCTGTAATGCGATGAAATTCTTGTCAGCCTTAAGTTCAGGATAGTTTTCTACAACAACCAAAAGTCTTGAAAGTGCAGAATCAAAGCTGTCATTTGCTGCTGCATATTCTTCTGGATTTGAAGCAGAATTAAGTTTTGCACGGGCATCTGCAAGTGCTGTATAAACATCTTCTTCATGAGATGCGTATGCCTTTACCGTATTAACAAGGTTAGGAATCAAATCAGCTCTACGCTGAAGTTGCACCTGTATCTGAGCGTCTGTATTTTCAACTTTTGCCTGTTTATCAACAAGGCCATTATATGTTGATACCAAACTTCCTGCAATAATTGCGATTACTGCAACTATTGCAACAATGACAATTAAACCTTTTTTCATAATAAAACATCCTTTTAATAAATATTATTCATCAAAACCGTTTGGATTGTTGCTCTGCCATCTCCATGAGTCTTCGCACATTTCAAGGAGACCACGTTCAGCCTTCCAACCAAGTTCTTTGAATGCCTTTGTAGCGTCTGAATAGCATACATCAAGGTCACCGGGACGACGAGGGGCAATTTTATATTCAATTTTTTGTCCTGAAGCCTGTTCAAAAGCCTTGACAATATCAAGAACGCTGTATCCATTACCTGTACCAAGATTATAAACATTAACCTTTGGCTCATCTTTAAGAATTTTATCAACAGCTTTCACGTGACCGATTGCTAAGTCAACAACGTGGATATAGTCTCTCACACCTGTACCATCATGAGTATTGTAGTCATCACCAAAAACGTTGAGACATGGTAATTTGCCGATAGCAACCTGTGTTATGTATGGCATAAGATTATTTGGAATTCCATTTGGATTTTCACCGATTCTACCACTCTTATGAGCACCGATTGGATTGAAATAACGAAGAAGTGTTACTGCCCAATCGCTATCAGCCTTATGGAAATCATCAAGTATAATTTCAATCATGTACTTTGTTGTACCATATGGATTTGTTGTACCACCTGTTTTCATATCTTCTTTAAGTGGTGAAATATTATTCATACCATACACTGTTGCTGATGAACTGAAAACGATTTTTTTACAATTATATTCTGCCATAACCTCACAAAGAGCTAATGTACCACCAATATTGTTATCATAATACATCAAAGGCTCTCTGCAGCTTTCACCCACAGCCTTAAGACCTGCGAAGTGAATACAGGCATCAATCTTATGCTCTTCAAAAACCTTTCTCATGTTTTCCTTATCACGAATATCATATGGATAGAAAGCAAAATCCTTTCCAGTCAATTCTTTGACTCTGTCAAGAGATTTTTCACTTGAATTGTAGAGATTATCCACAATAACAATTTCATAACCTGCATTTAAAAGCTCAACACATGTATGTGAGCCAATAAAACCTGCTCCACCAGTAACTAATATTTTCATTTTATTTTGCCTCCTTAGCAATTCTTGTACCTTCAAAATATCGTTCAAGAATTTCATCATATGTACTGCCATTTGCAGCCATATAATTTGCTCCTTCACGACTCATGCCAATTCCGTATCCATGACCATATGTCTGTACAGTAAATGTAGAATCAGATACGTATGTAATTGTAAAACAAAGTGATAATAAATTCTCTTCACCGAGAATATTTTTTCTGAAGTCAAAACCTGACATTTCAACACCGTTAACACTGATTGATGTAACATTACCAACCTGTTCAGAAATTGCAGAATCGTGAGAATTTATAGCAAACCATTCATCAGGTTTATCTGAAAGTACTGTAACATTTTTATTTGCAAGTAAAAATGCCTTCATATCTTCTACAGAATATACCTTTGATGTGCTATACCCAATTAAAGTTGATTCATATTCACCTTCAGTTTTTACAGCTTTAAGATATGGTAATTTAGAAGACATATCAAGAGTAGTACCAGGAGTTAGCACGTGATATGGAGCAATTGCAACACCATTATTAAATTCCAGATACTCACCGTAAACAGTGTCAACAACTTCTTTTACAGATTCACTGTAGGCATCGGCAATCTGAATACCATCAACTACAAATCCGTTATTCAAGAACTTAAGACATGAATATGTAGCTACTACCTGAGCCTTTATTGCTTCAGTTTCAGTATCCGAATTCAATGCTGCGGTAACAATTCTTGCAATCGCCTCTCTTGGCTCCAGTTTTTCACCATTAACAGTAATAAATTCAGGAGAAGCACTCTCCTTAGACTCACTATTTTTCTTCAGGTCTTCTTCGCTCATACTCATCAACTGTACGGCAACATAATCTGCAAAAGTCATCTTGCCCTTTGCATCTGCTCCGATTAATTCATCGTATACAACATCTGTCGTCGAATCCTGCTGGGAATCAGGTGCTGTAGTCTCTTCAGTCTTTATCAACGAATTTATAAATTCGGTTAACTTATTATCTTTACCCTGATTGTGGAACACCAATGCTACCACAGCACAGGCAACAATAACAATACCAAGAATAATTGCAAGAATTGCCAATGGTTTCTTGCCTGCAATCTTTTTATCCTCTTCAGTTATGGCATTTTCTATGTCACTGATTTCAATTCCTACACTTCGTTTACCAGATGCCTTTTCCGTAATAAGCTCTATTAATTCAAGTGCAGCATTTTCAATGAACTGTTTCTCTGTTTCTTTTTCTGTAATATAAAGTTTTCTTACAAGTGCGTTTTCAGATTCTGCAACTGCGATACAGATGTATTTCACATCGCCTGATGTATAAACATCGCTTATGCATGCGCCTATATTTCCAGCTGACAAATCAAGGCTTACCCTTGCAAGTTGCGCAGTATACTCAGTCGGATTAACATCACCCTTATCTTCTACATATGGTGTAAAGACAAAAGCCTTGTTAAAATCAGTAACAGCGTCACCACAGCTTTTAAGCACTTCTGCATTTCGTGTTCCGTTAACAGCAACAAGTGACTCTGTTTCAAGAATAGTTTTTACAGCATCTGATACTTTTTTAATATTTTCCTGTTTCATCTCTGTATCATCAACAGAGGTCTGGATGCCGAGGCATTCATTAAGGTAAGGAACAACACCATCTCTCAAAATAGCATCAATTCTGTTATTATCAATTGGAAGAAGAACAAAATACTGTTCTCCGTTTTCCATAGCCAAACCTGAATACAAACCATCATCTGACACAAAGACTGTTGCAGGTTCAGGGAAAGAGGAAAAACCTTTTTTCTGTTTATCATCAATATCAAGATTTTCAATCTTATTAAGGACTGTCGGGTCATACACTATCTCTGTTCCAAAAGCCTGAATCAAGGCATTTTTCAATCTCAGATAATTATTGACGTCAACTGCAGTAATAATTAATTCATCTTCTTCAAGAGCACCCTGCAACGCTACAAACAACTCTTTAATGTCTTCAAATTGTTTGATTCTGATTATATCGTCAGTAAAATTGTTCAAGCTACTTTCTATTCTTGCCTGAAAACGAGCAAAGGACATGCTCTTATCAATATTAAGCGATAATATTGTTGTTTTCATATTTTAATATCTCTCTTTCGTAGTATTTCCCACAAAATTATTCATCAAAAGGATTCTGCATACCGTTCTTATCATACCAAGCCTGAGGATACTTTGGTTTTTCATTCAACTCGGTTGATTTTGTGTCAACGATGGTTGACTCGTTTTCACGTACCATTCTTCCCATCACAACAAGCTGTGCCCCATCAAATTCATCAGAAGGTGTAACAAGTGTAACAATCTTATCTGTAGTCTGCACTGAAACATCAGTATTTATGAGACTTCTGAGTTTAATCTCATTTAAATAACTGTTAAACTTTGCATCAGAATTAAAATCGTTAACTTTATAATTAAATCCACCATCATACGCTGTATCACCTGCAACATAAAATGCAGCAAATACTTTGAATGAATAGGATTTATACAATGTGCCGAATTCAAATGTAGGGGCTTTCTTGTAACCTTCTACTGTCTTATATGCATCGAGCCCTGAGAAATAAGTGTTTGATGCAAAAATGAATGTGTTATCATCAAGCTCTCTTGCATTATTCTTACTTTCCATATAAGGACAACCTGAATTGTTCTTTTTTTTGTAAAAATCCTTGTCAGTATAATAGAGGTTATCGCTGGTCTGTACTACCTGAACATCGACATCAATTCCGTCCACTCTTAACCAGCCAACCAAATCCTGATTAACACTGTATGGATATGCATATGCAGGATTTATACCTTTAGGAAATTTGACAACTGTACCTTTACTGAAGTTATTTTTCCAGGAATCAACATATTCATTATCTGCCAGTTTTTCTGCAATAACAGCTTTGTTATTCACTCTGTTAGCACCTGACATATTCAACTGATATTCCACGAACAATTTACCAAAGCCGAACAAACAAATAGCCAATGTTACTATCGAAATATCCGTAACTATCTTTCTGATTTTTTCTTTATTACTATCATCTCTCCCAGGAACAAAATTGCTGAAGAAAGAAGCAAAAATCTCATTGAATGTACGAACACGTTTCTTAGGAGTAACAGTTATTTTCTGAATCTCAATTTCAGGCTCCGGTTTGATTTCGGGTGTTTTTTCTTCTTTATCTGTTATATCTACTGTACTTGAACCTGTATACTGTGCAGTAATATCGATGAATGTTTTTCCGTTTTCAACAACTGTTTTACCCTCTTTGTAAATTTCACTTTTCTCTTTTACGGAGTCTTTTTCATTTTCAACGGAATATTTTTCAGCTATTTCTGAAAAGCCGATATCATCAAGTGTAGGAAGTTCACCCTCAATACCTAATTCTTCGCGGAGTTTATCAAAAGAAAGCATATCATTTTTGTTTTCTTTTTTTTCCATTTAATTTACCTCCGCAGGATACCATCTCTGGTCATTTATGTAAGGATTATTCAATCCATGCTTGTCGTAATAAATCTGTGGATACTTTGGATTTGGATTTACCTTTGCAACTGATGTATTAACTGTTGGGTCCTCACCGGGTCTTAAAGCACGGGCAATAACAATAATACCACCCTCTGCACGATACCCAGGAATATCAAGTGTTCTGATACATGTCTGCAAAGTAAGGAGTTTATCACCATTTTTCACATCAACACCTGTGAAATACAATGTACGTTTATTCAACTCTTCAATGTATCCCTTAAAATTTTGTCCTTCCACATGTGGCCATACGTAATTGAAAACATAACCATTGTCTTCTTTAGGCTTACGGTTTGTAATAATTACTGCATAGATTTTCCACTTATAACATCTTTCAAGAGTGTTGAACTCAATAATCGGATGTTCTTTATAGAAATCGATTTTCTCATATTTTGCGAGATTTGTAAAGACTTTACCATCTGTATATGAGTTATGACCATAGATAATTGTATTTGAATCAAGGTCTGTAGGATTATTACGGCTATCCATAAAAATTGCACCATGATAATCACTTTGTCTGTTAAAGTCATGATTCATATAATAAGAATTGTTTGCTGTCTGAACAACAGGATAGTCAATATTTGTTCCTGGAATTGTAATCCAACCAACAGTTTCAGGATTCATAGCAACATATTCTGAATAGTCAGGCACTTCATAAACCTCAGTGGATTCTACATTTTCTGTCTGTCCCTCTGCACTTGGGTCCTGATTATTGTACTTGTTGATAAAAAAGATGGTTAAAACTGCACCTACTATAACTACTACAATAAGGCAGATTGCAATTATGACTTTCTTAGCAACTGAATTACTCTTCTTTTCCATAGTTACTCTCCTATCATTTCTAATATCATTTTAAACGCTTCGTCGGAAGCATTTAATCTGTTACTGTTTCGTATATCAGTAGTGAACTGATTATTTAATTCTTTTACGATGATTTTTTCACCATCTGAAACTGCCAAGTATATCAAACCAACCGGTTTACTTGTATTATCTGAATTAGGTCCTGCTATTCCTGAAACAGAAACGGCAATATCAGCACCGGAAACATCGAGAACACCTTTTACCATTTCTCTGACTGTCTGTTCGCTGACAGCACCAAATTCATTGAGTGTTTCACTTTTAACACCAAGAACCTTTTCTTTTATTTCGTTGCTGTAGCTTACAATACCACAGTTGAACACGGCGGATGAACCACTCACGTCTGTTATTCTTTTTGCAATAAGTCCACCGGTACAGGATTCTGCACACGCCATGACTATATTACGTTCACTGAGCACTTTTACAACTTTTTCTTCAAGTGTCATAATCTACTCCTAAAAACAGATATTGTTTATTGTTGTATTAGCTAGTGCCTTTTCAATAAGACCTTCAACATCAAGAGCCTGTTCAGCAGTTTCGATAATTGAAATCTGTGGTCTTGTTTTAGGGTGTTTGGGTGTGAATACTGTGCAACAATCTTCATATGGCTCAATGGAAATTTCAAAAGTATCAATTTTTCTTGAAACTTTGATAATTTCGTCCTTATCAAGACCAATTAAAGGTCTGAAAACAGGCATAGAAACAACTGCATCGGTACAAGCAAGAGCATTAAGGGTCTGACTTGCAACCTGGCCAAGGCTTTCACCTGTTATAAGAGCTTTACAATCTTCTCTGTCTGCAATTTGTTGAGAAATTCTCATCATAAAACGACGCATTATAAGAGTGAACAACTCTTCAGGACATTTATCTCTGATTTCTTCCTGAATTTCTGTAAACCCAACTGTAAACAAGCAGATATTTCCACTATATCTTGAAACTTTACGAAGTAGGTTATGTACTTTTTCTTCTGACTGCGGTGATGTATAGGGTGGCGAAGCAAAATGAATTGCATTAAGTACAAGACCGCGCTTTGCCATCATATACGCTGCAACGGGGCTATCAATACCACCTGAAATAAGGATTGCAGACTTACCTGCTGTGCCTGTCGGCATACCACCTGCTCCCTTTGTCTGATTACCACGGATAAAGGCAAATTTTTCTCTTATCTCAATTGTAACAAGAATGTCAGGATTTTTTACATCGACCTTCAGGTGTGGAAATTTACTGAGAATTGCTCCACCAACTTCGGCTGATATCTCAGGAGATTTAAGCGGAAATTTTTTATCTGAGCGTTTACCCTCTACTTTAAATGTTTTTGCTTGTTTTAATTGTTCAGCAAGGTAGTCAGGTGTTTTTTCAAGAATAACTGACATATCCTTTTCAACTTGTAACGCTCTTGAAAATGCTGCGATACCAAAAACACGACTGATTCTGTCACTCACTTCATCCATATCGATAAAATCATCCATAGGAATAACTGAAACCGTGGACTGTTCTTTTCTGTATTCAAAATCACCAAGCATTTTAATGCGCTTACGAATATTCTTTATTAAAATATCTTCAAATGTTGAGCGGTTAAGTCCTTTTAAAGCCAACTCACCATTCTTTATAAGTATAATTTCTTTCATAATTATCTCCTGACACGATTAATTGTATCTTTTATCCCATTATATAATAAATCCATATCATTTTCTGTAGTAAATTTTGACAGGCTGATTCGTATTGCACTGTCTATTCTCTGTGATGATATTCCCATGGCACTAAGGACATTACTTCTATGCCCTTTGGAACAGGCTGAACCAGCAGAGACATATATCCCCATTGATGAGAGAGAATTCAGCATTACCTGAGATGGTACACCATCAGCTGAAATATTGATAATATAGGGTAGAGCATCCTCCGGGGAATTCACATATACCCTATCAATTCCCTTAATCTTATCAATAAAGTAACTTCTCACACTCATGACATTCTGTAAATTCTTATCAACATTACCAATATCACTGACTGCTTCAGCAAAGGCACAAATCATAGGAGTTGATTCAGTTCCTGAAACCATACCATTTTCCTGACCGCCACCGACAATATGTGGTAAGACACGGACACCATTGTTTACAAACAATGCTCCTGCACCCTTTATACCATGAATCTTATGAGCACTCACACTCATAAGGTCGATGCCAAACTTTTTAGGTTTAATCTGCATTTTGCCAAATGCCTGAACAGCATCACAATGAAAATATGCTTTTGATTTTTTCTCTCTTATAATTCCTTTTATTTTTGAGATATCCTGAATTGACCCAACCTCGTTATTCACAGCCATAACACTGACAAGAATTGTAGTTTCATCAATCACATTTGACAATTCATCAAGATTGATTTTACCATTACTATCTGCATTCAGATAGATAACATCATAACCTTGCTCTTCTAAAGACTCAAAGCATTTCAAAACACTTGGATGTTCAAGTGTTGTTGTTATAACCTTTTTGCCTTCTCTATGTTTTGCCCTGACGCTTCCGAATATGGCAGTATTATTTGCCACAGTGCCACTTGAAGTAAAGAAAATCTCATTTTCCTGACATCCCAGGAAAGTTGAAACTGTCCTTCTTGCACTGTCCAATTCTTTTTTTGCGTTATATCCGCAAAGGTGAAGCGAAGATGGATTACCAAAATTATCAGTCATCATTTCCAATGCTTTTTTTACTGCTTTTTCGCAGGGTTTTGTTGTAGCACTGTTATCAAGATAAACTTTCAAGTTCTTCGCCCCCAATTTGCATATTTTTACTCATTAATTATACTACAAAAACTCTCTTTTGGCAAATAAAAATTACATTTTTTTAAGTATAAATTTAAATTTTTTGTGAACAATATTTCCAAATATTAAAAGGAGTGCGAATAATTGGATAAAATACATTTTTCAAAGCGTGCTAAAGCTCGAATTATACTATATCTGACTACGCTTTTTATTGTTTTAGGAGCATTCTGTGTTATACAGACTGTCAAAGCAAACAGATTTAAACATGAGGCTATGCTGACAAAACAAATGGCTCTGACTGCTCTTGATGAAAATCTTAATAATATCTCTACAAATCTTGAAAAAACTATTTATGTGAGCACTCCCACAATGATGTCAAAACTCTCTGCAGAGTTGTGGCGTGAAGCATCGGGTGCAAAAAACTGTTTATCAATGCTACCAACCGGAGATACGGCCATAAACAACACTTATAAATTCTTATCGCAAATCGGTGAATTTGTAATGTCTCTTGAGAGAAAAAGTACCCGTGGCGAACCGTTAACTGACAAGGAAAGAGAACAATTGAAAAATCTTTATTCTTTCTGTAACAACCTTAACGAACAGGTAAATCAGATGTGTCACGATATGCAGAATGGTAATTTTGCGTTTGAAAAAAACACCTCAACACTATTAAATGCAAACAATGATTTGAAAAGCATCGGAGAAAGCTTTGATGATACAGAACAGACTATGACGGATTTACCAACTCTCATCTATGACGGTCCTTTTTCAGACCATCTGACTCAGACTAATCCTAAGTTTATTGAAAATGAAAAAGAAATCACACAAGACGATGCTCTTAAAATCGCAATATCTGTATGTCCTGCCGAAAAGGATAATTTTTCTCTTTCTCACGAGGAAGATGGTAATATCCCCTGTTATGTTTTCAAAGGAAAAAACTGCTCTGTTGCCATTACAAAAAAAGGTGGAAAACCTTGTTATATGTTAAGCTCAGAATTTTCAGGTGAAGTAAAAATCAAACATGAAGAAGCAATTCGAATTGCCAAAAGATTTCTTAACCAAATAGGATATTCTGATATGAAAGAAAGCTATTATTTTACCGAGGATGGAATCTGCACCATTAATTTTGCAGCAACAAAAAATGATACTGTTTTATATCCCGACCTTATAAAAGTCAGTGTTTGTCTTGAAAAAGGAAAAGTTGTTTCATTTGATGCCACAGGATATATTTCAAATCATACGGAAAGAAAAGATATAAACCCATCAATTTCAGAAATGAACGCAATAGATAAAATCAATCACACACTAAAAGTTATTGATACACAGAAATGTGTAATTCCAACTGAATGGGAAACTGAACAGATATGTTATGAAATTCATTGTAAAACTGAAGATAACCGAGAATTACTCGTCTATATTGATGGCAATACAGGGGAAGAAGATAATATTCTGATTTTGTTATACAGCGACAACGGTGTACTCACGAAATAGTATAATTGTAAACTGATAACAAATAATATGGATACCAATAAATTTTTAGGAGGATAAAACAATGAAAAAAGCAATTATAGTTTCACTTTTAGTCACTGTATTTGTTTGCATATTTTTAACAGGATGCAACAATGCAGATGACGGAAAGATTACAGGTCAAAGTGAACAAAACACAATCACAAACAACAGCAGTACTACAACCACAAACAACAACGCTATGAACAGTTCTACTACTAACGTTGGTGAAGGTGCAAGTAACATTGTAGGTGGTGTTGGAGATGCTGCATCAGATGTTGCTGACGGAATCGGAGAAGCCGCCTCCGACGTTGCTGATGGCGTAGGAAGAGGCTTCAGGGATATGATGAACTAAAAAATATAGCCGATGAAAACATCGGCTATATTTTTATATGTTCTGAATTTGTCTTTTCTGCATTTTTATCCAACTTATGAATCCATATAAATCATTTACCAGAAAAACAATAAAGCAAATGACAACAGACAAATATGATGTATCCTTAATACTTGCCAATATCCAAAGAATAATCAGCACTATATCGTTACAGGCATATGCCAGAGCAAAATATGGACTACGTTTGAATGTTAAGTAAACTGCAATAAAAGTAGTAGTAACTGAAAACGTACTTGGTATCAGATTTGCAGTATTGAAATACTTCAATATATAATATAACAATATTGTAACAATAACTGTCAGAAGTATCATAACCAATACATCTTTCTGTGTTATTTTATTAACTTTAACTTCTGCTTTATTATTCTTATATGGATTCTTAAGCCATGAAATCAAGGCAAAACAAGCCATTGGCATTGACATACATATGTATGTAATCATCTCACCATAATAAGAAAATCTGTATGAAATAATGCCATAAAGTAAACTGAAAACGATTGTTAGAAGCTGACCTAACGGATTACCTTTTGCATTAAAGATTAGAAATGTCGCTCCAACAACAGATGCTGTTAATGTAAGGTAATCAGTTTGTTTAAGTGCAATAAAGGAAACAATGATTGAAAGGACAGAAATTGTCCATAATCCGATTTCAAATTTCGTAAAATAATTAAGTGCTTTTTTCATACTTCACCTCAAAAAAAAGCACCCACAAATACATCTTCAAAGACCTAATGATGTATTGGTGGATGCGTTGCATCACACTACCCGGTGGCAGTAAAATATTCAGTTATGATAATGTATCTGCTGTTTTTCTGTCAGAGTATAAACTATTAAATCATTTCTGTCAAGATTCTCGTGATTCATATCTACCGCTGAAAGCTGATTATTTTCATAGGTTGTATAATAAGCAATTCCTTTGTCGGTATTATAACAAGACGTATATACTGTCTTTTCAAAATCATCTTTCACTCTAACACAGCCACGTTGTTGTGAAACGGATTCAAGTATATGAAAAAATTGACTTAAACTTTCATTTTCAGTTTCACCACATACAGAATTCAATCTTACAAATGATGCTCGGACAAACCTTGACATTGATGACCAATCACCCGGCATTCCTATAGCACCCATTCCCCTGCTATAATTATTAAGATTAAACCCTTCTGCAAAACGGGTTTCAGGCTCTTCGCGGGTAATGCTCATATAATTATTCAGATTAAAAATCTGCATTGGAAATTCAGGGTTATTCGTAAGGACGTGAACAGGATTATAATAAATTTTCATTCCATCCTGAACGCACTCTAAAACAATAGTATAATCTCTGTCGGAAATCATCCAGTGAAGTTGTGCCGATTTTAATTTATCATTGAAATCCATACTGACAATATTTGTTTCTGTCAATATTTCTCGCACCTCATCCACGGATGAGCAATTACGGAGTATCCACGGAATAACTTCAAATACACCAATATTATTTTTATCGTTCACAGGGTCACAATATGTTGCCGTAACCGGGAAATTAAGACCTGCTATTGACAGTCCTTTTTCATTTGTTGCATCGTAATACAAGGGATAGTTATTGACTACTGTACCCATTCCGATAATCGCATAACCCTGATTTGAATCTTCTGACATTCTGAATTCAAGGTTATAGTTTCTTGGAGTAACAATAACTTTTTCATCATAGGAACACTCCATATCCAGTGTTCGTCCAAAATAGTGTTCTTTTTTCAAAAATGAAACCGAAGTACACATAAAAATCACTTCCTTTTTTGATTATTATATGTACTTCTGAATAAATTATTTTTTTCTTACAATAGAAATTGTTGCTTCGTTTACTGCAAAGAGATCAATAACAAGTGCTAATAAAACAAATGGTGTAATTTTAAAGGTTGTAGCAGTTGCGACAAAACCAAAAATAAGTTGAACACCAAAACCTATACCATATGCGCCACCCATATGAAAACCTGTTATATCGGCTGAATATTCTTCGCCAAATCTGTCTGGAACGCTGTGAAGGACACTTGGGAATATGGGACCAAAACCGATACCAATGAGAAGAAGACCGATAAAAGAAATTTCACCTAATGGTAAGGATAATAAAATCATACCCAAACAAGAAATAACGATACCACCACGAATCATTGTATTATCTGATGCTTTAATGGAAATAAAACCTGAAATAATTCGTCCTATCATTATTCCGCCAAAATACAATGAAATCCATTTTGCTGCTTCATCGGGTGGCAATAAATGAACATTAACAAGATATGATGCTCCCCAGGTACCAATCGTAAATTCCATACTGCAATATAAACCTTGCGAAAGAATACTTGGTAAAACGCCTTTGATTTTCAATATTTCAAAAAGACTTTTTTGTTTTTGATTTGATTCTTCAACCGAAAAATCTTCCTTAATAACTTTCCATTTGCCGAGAGTTAATGCAATAATGATGCCTATTGATAACTGTAAAAGTGCAACTACACGATAGCCATTGCGCCATGAGCTCGTTTCATCCGTTAAGAAAGCTGACATAATCAATGGACTTATTGTGACACCAACTCCCCAACAAGCGTGAAGCCAGTTCATATGCTGTGCTTTATAATGGAGTGAAATAAAATTGTTAAGCGCAGTATCAATAACACCTGCACCATAACCGAGAACAACTGCACCCATCATCATTACGACAATATTTGGTGAAACGCTCATGATAAAGAGACCTGCAGCTGTCAGTAAAGTAGAAATAAATGTAACTTTACCTGTGCCTAGTTTTCTTATAAGCTTACCTGAAATAAAGCTTACGCCACCTGTACAAGCACCTGTTATGATACCATAAAGAGAAGCAAAACTTTCGTTTATACCAAAATCAAGATGAATTACAGGCCACGAAGCTCCAAACAAAGAATCCGGTAAACCTAAAGAAATAAAAACAATATAGATAACCACTAAAAGAAAAGTCATAATATACCTCATTAAGATTTTTATGTATTCTAACACATTAAATAAGTATTATCAATATAAATATTGAAATGATAATTAAAATAATTTATAATTATTCACATACAGACCATGGAGAGATATTATGAAGACATTTGTTCCGAATTATTATAAAGATTTTAAGTGTATTGCAGAGAAATGCAAACATAATTGTTGTATCGGTTGGGAAATTGATATTGATGATGACACATTGAAAAAATATGAAAATGCAAAGGGAAATTTCAGAAAAATCCTTGATCAAGGCATCAACAATGATAGCGAATGTGCGTGTTTTATGCTTGATGGTAAAGGCAGATGTGCATTTCTTAATGAAAACAATCTTTGCGATATTATTCTTTATCTTGGTGAGGGTGCATTATGTCAGATATGTGCTGACCATCCAAGATTCAGAAATCACATTGGTGGTCATTTAGAAACCGGACTTGGAATCTGTTGCGAAGAAGCTTGCAGAATAATTCTTAGCCAAAAAGAAAAATTCAGTCTTGAGTTATTGTCAGAAGACAATTTCGATTCTTTATATTCTGATGATACACCTGATTTTTATTCTTTCAGAAACAGCCTTTTTGAATTACTTGAAAACGTTTCCATCTCCATTGAAGAAAAAAGACAGAAACTGATAAGCTTAATAATATATGATTTCCCTGATAAAACAGTTTGTGAATGGGCAGAAATTTTCCTTTCTTTGGAAAGACTGGATGATTATTGGACAAATCTTCTTGAGGAATTAAAAGAAACAGATATTGAGAATATCGTAATTCCCGATGAATTCAATCTGTATTTTTTAAATCTGATGAAATATTTTATTTTCCGCTATCTTACTGACAGAAATCAAGATTTAGGTATTATACTTGCAGTGGTAAGTGAATATTTTATATCCTGCTTATGTAAAATGCATATTAAAAAATATGGGGAAATCAGATTTGAGGATATAGTTGAATACGCAAGAATGTATTCAAGTGAAATTGAATATTCTGACGAAAACATTGACGAGATAACTTATTACTTATAAAAAAACAAGCCCTGAAAAATCAAGGCTTGTTTTTTATTGAACTGTTTGTTGTAAAATTATACGTGCATCAATAGGAGTAACTTCTCCATCGCCATTCATATCCCCTGCAAGTGTTTCAGTATAGCTCAATTCGCAACTATCTGTGTAATATCTCAACACAGATCTTGCATCAATCGCAGTAACCTCACCATCGGCATTAAGGTCACCCATTAAGATGCCGACAATTTCCTTAATAGCATCTTTCATTTTTACTACAAGTTGGTCAATTGTTTCCTGGTCAGATGCTTTCAGACCTGAAACATCTATCTCCAGAAGCGCATCCAATATGCGATTTTTTTCCTCATTATAATCATCACGATTAAGTGAATCTATTTCTTTTATAACTTTATAGTATTCGGTATAATCAGCTTCCATATACTGGGGAGCATTTGCAATCGGATTTGTGGTAACAGAATTAATATGATTCTCACCACTACTTGTTATTACACAATAATACGCTACCGCATTATCCTCAGCATTAGGTTCATAATAGAAAAATGTAGCTCCGTCAATAGGTGTACCGCCTACATTTGACATCGCGTCATTCTTGTACCATTGATATTTACAATTGAAACCTAAAGCATAAACAACAATATATGTATCATCTGGGTTAACCTTATCTGTCGACTCAAACACAATTGACGGAACTGTTCTGAATTCCTTTTCGTTATTGTCGGCATATTTCTCTGCATAGGTATCTTCATAACCATAAACAATATAACTGGTTTCCGGAGTTTTTGCTGTTATCGAGGATACTGTTTCAGGTAGAAGAATACCCTGTAACGTTAATGGCAAACTTTCAATTCTTTCTACAATATTAAATTTGAGAAATTCAATAGATGTGCCGTCAAAAGCTCCTTTACCGACAGTTTTTGTTCCTGGTAAATAAAGCATTTGCAAACTTGAGCAATTCAGGAAACTATTATTATTTACATGTTCCATAGCCGGAAGCATAACAACCTGAAGAGAAGTACAATTCAAGAATGCGTTTGTTCCTGAAGAAGTTGTAACAGGTAGAATAGCACTTGCAAGATATGGATTATCTGCAAAAGCATAGTTACCAACTGTTGTTACGTATCTGCCGAAAAATTTCTCAATAGCAACATTTCTCAATGCATTTGCACCTATTGAAGTTATCAATGGAGCATTAAGCGTAGTTAATGACGTACAATTTTTAAATATACCTAAACTAAGTTCTGTTAACTGTGGAAATGATACAGATTCAAGGTCATAGCAATCAGCAAAAGCATTTGTTCCTATTGAGGTTACATTTGGTGCAGAAATAGATTCAATCGATGAATACTCAAATGCATTTGTGCCCACAGTTGTTAAGCTGTCAAAAACTAAAGTCCCAAGATTTATTGTATTTTTGAAAGCATAATTATCAATAGTTTCTACTTTTTCGATGGAAATGCTGCTTAGTCTCGCACAATTTGAAAAAGCATATTTACCAATCTTTTTTAATTTAGGGAAATTAACTGTTTCTACCATACTGTATTGAAAAGCATTTGAATCAATCTGTTCAACACCTGTTCCTGAAATGGAATTAAGTGATAAACAACCGCTGAAAGCCTTACCACTTATTTTTTTTGCAGTTGCAGGTAAAACAACAGTCTGTATTTTTATGTTGTTTTCAAAGGCTCTTGATGCTATACCCTTAACAGTTATTCCATTCACTTTATCAGGTATAATGATATCTCTGTCTGAACCGTAATAAGCTGTTATGTAACCCAATACATTAATATCATAATAATCTTCAATATTATCTTCTACTCGGTCATATTGTTTAGAAACCATAGAGCTCATTGCTTTACCTCGTTCTTGAGCAACGGCAATAACCTTTGAGTCGACCGATATAGTAATTGGTTTTGAATATACTAATTGTTCATAGAGTTCAAGAACACCCTCGTTTTCTTTAAAAATATCTTCAAAACTAAAACCAAGGTTTCCGATAGCATCTCCAAAAGCGGAGTTGCTTCTATCGATAACAATATAATAAATTATTGCATCTTTGTCAGGACAGGAAAGTTCCAATTCAAAGCTTTCACTGAAAGTGCAACTTTCCACACTGAACACAGGTTCTGCCGTTACAGGTTTTTCACCAAGAAGAAACCTAAGATAAAGAATACCTGCACCAAAATAATTATTACCAGGTTCTTCTTTCACTGATACAGCATATTCTTTTATCATTTCTTCACATTCTGATGCAGGTTTATCCTTAAAAAGTGTCTGTATAATTGCAAGACCTGCAGTAACCTGTGGTGCTGCCATTGATGTACCATTCAGAGTTTTGTATTTATTATCAAGAAAACTACTTTCAATATCAACACCCGGTGCAGCAATATCAATTGTTCCATTGTAATTAGAAAATGAAGCAAGATTATCATTCTGGTCGGTAGCACTTACAGTAATTGCTGACTCCACACAAGCAGGAGTAACATACTTTTTACTGAGGTTAGTATTTTGATTACCTGCTGCAACAACAACATTAACATCATTTGCAACTGCATTGTTAATAGCGGTTGTCATTGTGGTACTTTCACCATCAGCCGACAAACTCAAATTAATAACATCTGCTCCATCCGCAACAGCCATATCAATAGCCAGTGCAATTACACTTAACGAACCCCTGCCTGTTTCGTCCAGAACTTTATACGGCTTTATTTTAACATTACTAAGAGTATTGTTCGCAATAATACCTGCCACATGTGTTCCATGACCATAATCATCCTCGACACTATTACGTTCACCGGAAGCACTCATATTAAAATCATTCTCAGCTAATCTGTCAACGAGAAGTTCATGGTCAGTATCAACACCACTATCCAACACAGCAACCAAAACATAATCGTCCTGTATACGTTTCTCAAGTTCTGATTTTATATCAGAAAATCCGATTTTAGCGGACAGCCACTGTATTGCCGATGCTATTGTATCATTATACTCTTCAGCTTCTTCATTGGGATTATCAATAACAGGAAAATCATCCTGAGTAGAACAATTCACATCCGTCTCAACATACTCCACCTCAGGAGAATTAAGATAGTATTCGTAAGCTTTTTTTGCTGCTAATGGATTATCGTACTGTAAAATATATAAATCATTATATCCACTTACACAGTCAATTGCTTCCCTGAAATCGGATAATCCGGCTGATTTAACAATAAGTCTTTTTGTTTGGAACGCATCTTCGGGAAGGTCATCATAAATGGAGTCTGCGGAGGCTAACTCACTTACGAATCTATCCACTTCCAGCACAACATTAGCCACTGTATCCTTATCATTTGCAAGGTCATCCACATCTATATTTTCACGGATAACTCTTGTTAAATCATCGGCAAATTCATATAAATCAGCATTGATTTCGGTTTCCTGCGCAAAGGCAGTAAACCCCTGTGAAATTGATGTAAAAAATATTGTCAGGATGAGAAAAACGGACAAGATTTTTTTCACAAACTACACCTCTAATCAAAATAAACACAAACCATAATAAAACACACCATGTGTATTATATTCGATTAATAATATCAGTATATACATGTTGATGTCAATAGATTAAAGCAATAAAGGACACGAACTATATATAGTGTTTATTATGTTTTCAGTTAATGAACAGATTTATAAACAAATGTTAATAGTGTTGAAAAAGCCGTATCAAAATTAGTGATACGGCAAATTTTTAATAGTGAAAATATTTATAAAAAACAGGATACTCGTTGAGAAACTGTTGAAGATTTGTTCTATATTTTGTACCGGGGTCATTGATTATAAAGTCAGATGCAGATAATGAACTTCCGCCTGTAAAACCTGTAATAACAACCCAATGTTGAGTTCCGGAATACTTCTTAGCACCGAAAAGAACCGGTTTACCCTCTTTAAGTTTCTGATATATTTTATTCAAGTAATCCGAACTATTCGTCACAACTTTATAATCACTTGGCCAATAAAGATTTCCCGTCGACGAATAGCTTAACTTTTTGGACATTGCATCCGGATAGATTCTTTTACCAGTACGATATGATTCAATCATAGCTATTGCTGTTGTAGCACAACCAATTTTACCAATTGTCTTACCTGAGTTGCCAATTATGACATTTGCCCAACGAGAATCTGTCTGTTTAAAATCCGGAACATTTAATGAGATAGTATTATATGTTGTTGAGTTTGTCGTCGTTTTTAAATATTGACTACTTACATATCCCGTTTTTACTCCATCGTAAAGGATTTTATTCCAACCATTTGTGGATGAAAGTATGATTACTACATCACCTTTTGAAACAGAGTCTTTAATCGAATAGTTTGTACCTGCACCTGTACGGACATTCAGATATGTTGAACTTGTATTTACGGTTGCAGTTTTTCCTGAATCAAGTTTAATATAATTCTTGTGACAATATCCGTATAATCCGTCTGCATATTCAACATAATACCAGTTTCCTGAAAGTGAAATTAAAGTAATATATGAGCCATTTGACAAGGATGTCAATACAGTTCCACTTGTTGATGCACTTTTACGAACATTGAGTCTGCCACTTGAAACTGATACCACACCTGCCTGTGAGGTAAGCGTTGCACCATAAGATTTAATTGGAAATATAAATAATGATAATGTTATTATAATTGCTAAAGTAATTGATAATGTTTTTTTCATAAGTCACCTCTTTTTTCTGCATATATGCATACACAGTATAGCAGAGGTTATTATCCTTGTTAATAGTCCAAATGTTGGGATAACATTGTATTTTTCTATGAAACTATTGAAATCGTTGCCTTAACATTATATAATTCAAGAGTAACTATTATGCTTTCCGGAGGGATTATTATGCATTTGTTAAAGGTAGATAAAACTCATTACGTTGGTCAGGCTGACCCATATATATTAAAGAGTAATGGCAGATATTACATTTATGTTACAGGTCATGATGCTGTTTATGCCTATCATTCAGATAACCTTTTTGATGGTTGGGAATATTATGGTGTTGTTATGACAGTACCAAATCACGATTCATTCTGGGCACCTAGTGTTATCGAATTAGATGGAAAATTCTATATGTACAATTCAATTGAAATTTACAATGACACACCTGACAAAGGTGGTCATCGAGGTGCTATGCACGTTTCTGTTGCCGATAACCCTCTCGGACCATTCATAGGTACGAAACAGATTCTTCACCCATTTTCAATTGACTCTCATATAGTAAAGAATGAAGCTGGACTTTTCCTATTTTATTCTGCAAATCGTTTTGAAGGTGAAAGAATCGGTACTTGTATTTATGTTGATAAGATGCTTGACCCATTTACACCTGCTGGGAATCCTGTTCTTGTTGTTGAGCCAACTCTTGACGAAGATATTTATTGTCGTGACAGATATAAAAAAGGTCAGCACTGGCACACAATCGAGGGTGCTTTCTACTTCAAAGAGGGCGACTGGCAGTATCTCATGTATTCGGGTAACTGTTTTGAACAGCCAACTTATTACATAGGTTATGCAAGAGCAAAAACTGACGAAACTGACCTTACAAAGATAAAATTCGAGAAATATCCTGATGACAATACATATCATCCTGTACTCAAAGCAAACGAGTTTGAGGAAGGCACAGGACATCACTCGATGATTAAGGAAGACGGTCAATGGTATGCAATTTATCACGCTCGTGACTATGACGACGGACTTAACGCAAGTGCTTTTGATGCAAGAAATGCGAGAATCTGCAAGTTGAATGTGGAAGACGGAATAATCACAGCAGAAAGATATAAAGACCATATATAGATGCAAAATGCAAAGTGCAAAATGCAAAATTATGTAACAAAAAGCAGTAGGTTTTCCTACTGCTTTTTTTGGCGGAGATGAAGAGATTTGAACTCTTGCGCCGCTATTCACGACCTACCGCATTTCGAGTGCGGACCCTTCAACCACTTGGGTACATCTCCATATATAACTAACTTATTTTATCATTTGAGTATTTCTTTGTCAATAAGATTACTGCTCCACTCACACATACTATTGATTTTGAAATATTAAATGTTATAATATGCTAAAAGGTGGCATCGATATGGATAAATACACAATTGAAAAATTAGATATTAAGGATTACAAAAAGTGTAATAACATCTGGAATATGAAGAATTGTGAATTCACTGAAAAACTTTGTCAGGAAATTGAATCAGGAAATCGTGTTGTCTTTATTTATAAATTGAATGGCAATTTTATTGGTGAAATTGCTTACGTCTTCCATATGAATGATGATGATTACACAATTCCCAATCAAAGAATATACATTTCTCGACTTATCGTAAAAAAAGAATACAGAAATCAAGGTATTGGCAGTATTTTAATTGATTACATTTTAGAACGAGTAAAAGAAATGGGATATAAAGAGGCTACTATCGGAGTTGATAAAGATAACTCATCTGCATTGCATCTTTACCAAAAGAAAGGCTTTACTAATGTGCTCTTTGATGGAAAAGATGAATATGGTGAATTCTACAAACTGATGAAAGAGATATGATATGGGTAAAGTCAAGGAATTTATTAAAAGTGAAATTGTTTTGATTATATCTTTTGTTCTGGCATTTATTTCGGCGTTTTTTGTTACACCAAACAAAGGATATTTAGAATACATTGATTTTCGCACATTAGGACTATTGTTTTGTCTTATGGCAGTTATGGCTGGGCTTAACAGTATTGGAGTCTTTAAATTCATAGCTGAAAAGATGCTCTCAAAAGTAAAAACCATTTCAGGACTCTCTCTTATTTTAGGCTTACTATGTTTCTTTTCCTCAATGATAATCACAAATGATGTTGCACTGATTACTTTTGTTCCGTTCACAATTACTGCTTTAAAGATATCAGAGAAAATGGATAAACTCATATGGATTGTGACAGTTGAGACTATTGCTGCAAACCTCGGTAGTATGCTTACTCCTATCGGGAATCCACAAAATCTATATTTGTTTTCAAAATTCCATATGAGTATGGGTGATTTTGTTTTAACAATACTCCCCTACGCTGTACTTTCACTTGTTCTCATTTTATTTTCTTGTTTAATTACAGGAAAAGGAAACATTAATGCAAATACATATGACAATAAAAGTAATTTTTCAAAAGTACATATTGGAATTTATATACTATTATTTGTGCTTTCTTTACTTACTGTTTTTCGTGCAATTCCATATATAATTACTGTTGTTATAACAGCATTTGCTATTCTTATTTTTGACAGAAAAGTTATTACTAAAGTTGATTACAGTTTGTTATTCACATTTATTTTCCTTTTCATTTTCATTGGAAATTTAGGTGAAATAAAACCAATATGCGAATTGCTAAAAAGTATTGTGAATGGCAACGAGGTTATTGTCGGGATTGCTTCAAGTCAGGTGTTTTCCAATGTACCTGCTGCTATTCTTCTCTCAAATTTCACAGAAAATGCAAAAGATTTACTTGTTGGTGTTAATATAGGTGGACTTGGTACTTTAATCGCATCAATGGCAAGTTTAATTTCTTTTAAATTTATTGCAAAAGAAAAAGTTGGAACAGGAAAATATATATTGATATTTACAATTATAAATATAATATTTTTAATTTTGAATATCGGATTATGGTTGATAATTAAATAAAACAAGCAAAAACGGGTGCTCATTTGAGCACCCGTAAATTTTTATTTCTTTTGTCCGTAATAGGCATTTGCGCCATGTTTACGGAGATAGTGTTTATCAAGAAGTTCTTGTTGCATTGGCTGAATCCCAGGATTCATCATAATATTGTGCCATGCCATAAACGCAAGTTCCTCAAGCACAACTGCATTATGAACTGCATTGTGTGGGTCAGTACCCCATGTGAATGGTCCATGACTATGAACAAGGACTGCAGGAATGTCGTTTGG
>JAZNLY010000009.1:0-36553 GCA_045579305.1 Candidatus Fimenecus sp.
CCAAATGTTGTGGTTTTAGTAAGGTGAATAATATTTTTTACAACTTCTACTAAAACACCTTGAACTGGTCCGAAAACCATACCAGTAAGCACAGCCGGGAAATCAGAAAAGTCAATTTTCATATAACTTACGCCTGGAATAATATTAATTTCAGGGAAAGTCATATAAATTACTGTGGCAATCGCTGTCATTAATGCTGTGATGGTTAAGTTGAATGTTTTTTTGTTGTTTGGGTTTGACATATAATCAGTTCCTTTCATTATGATTAGTTGTCAAACAGAAAATGCCCTGCTGAATATAGCAGGGCAATGTAACTTTTTTTGTAAGTCGCATCTTCTTTCATCCGGACTATACCGTCGGTATGGGAATTTCACCCATTCAGCAAATGCTCGTGGACTATTACCACCGGTGGAGAATCTCACTCCGCCCTGAAGACAACTAATATATTCTATGATTTTATTATATCATTGTGATTTTTCTTGTCAATAGTACTTTTCTTGAATTTAAGCAGAGAAATAGCGATAATCATTAAAATCGGGAATAATGCACCAAATCCAAGACCTGTTTTAAGAGATTCACCAGAAGAAATACCTTGTGAAAGTTTAATTGTCATAAAACTTACAAACCAAGGTCCTAAGGTGCAGCCAGTGTCACCAGATAAGGCAAGAACGCTGTACATTGCTCCACCACCATTTGGAAAAAGTCTGGCTGAAAGACTAAGTGTAGCTGGCCACATAATGCTTACTGTAATACCTGTTAACGCACAAGCTAAAAGAGAAATAACAGGATTTTTTATAAAGCAAGTTCCAAGGTAGCAAGCGGCACATAAACTTGCAGAGAAATATAGAGCATATTTTAAATTGATTTTTTCACCGATAAATCCAAAAATCATTCTTCCAGTACCCATTAATATGGCAAACAGACAAGGTCCTAATATATCTCCTGTCATTTTTGAAACTTTAAGTCCCGTTTCAGCAAAATAAGATGACCATTGAGACATTGCTATTTCAGATGCACCAGAACAAATCATAATTACAATACAAAGAAGAAAGGACTTGGAAAAAAGTAATTTGAAAAATGGAATTTTCTCTTCTTTTGTAAGATTTGGTTGAATAGGTACTGATATAAAATTTATTGTATTTGTCAGTGGTATCAAAGCCCATATCATTGGAGCAATGTACCACAAGTCATTTCCTAAAAGTCGAATCATAATTGTTGTTAATAATACAACAAAAACTTGTCCCCAACAATAGAAGGAATGTAACAAGCTCATTTCCGATGTTTTCTTTTCACCCGGAATTGATTCAATGATAGGACTGATAATAACCTCAGTTATTCCACTTCCAATTGCTGAAAGAATAATAGAAATAACAATTCCAATATATGAGTTTTCCATTATGTTTGGAAGTATTCCAAGGCACGAAAGTCCAATAAAAGCAATTCCTTGTGAGACAATGGCAAGTGGTTTGTAACCAATAATATCAACAAATTTTATTGAGACAGTATCAACAATTAATTGTGTAGCAAAATTAATTGTAATAAGAAGCGAAAGTTTATCAAGTGTAATATCAAATTTATCACTGAAAATTACAAAAAGCAGGGGAGCAATATTGTTGACAATTCCCTGAACAACGTATCCTGTATAACAGGCGGTTTTTGTACCCGTAAAAGTTCTTGATTTCATTATACTCGTGTGATTATTAACTCTGCTTTTCCAGTAACGGTGAATTTACCATAATTTGCTGGAATAAACAGGCTATCTCCTTTTTTAATTTCAACATTATCAATTATTGCATTTCCATCAGTAACTAAAATAGAAACAAATGACTTTTCATCAGCACTTGATGAATATGCTTCTTTGACGGAAACTTTTTCTACATTAAATAAGTCACATTTTGTGAGTAATTGAGCAGAGTATCCGTCGTTTTCTCTTAATTCGCCTTCAGGATTTGTTGAACGAGTTGGTGGTGTACAATTAGTCACATCAATTGCTTTTTCAACATGTAATTCACGAGGTTTTCCGTCTGCTCCAAGACGACCATAGTCATAAACTCTATATGTAGTATTGGAATTCTGTTGTATTTCAGCAAGTAGAATTCCTTTTCCGATAGCATGAAGTGTACCAGCTTCAATAAAGAATAAATCACCTTTTTTAACTTTAACTTTATTAACGGTTTCAAGGAAAGAATTATCAGCAATTTTTTCTTTAAACTCCTCGCTTGTAATTGTCTTGTTAAATCCGTAAATTAATTCCGCGTCTTCATCACAATCGAGAATATACCAACATTCTGTTTTGCCGTATTCATTTTCAACTCGCATAGCATATTCATTATCAGGATGTACTTGAACTGATAAATCATTCTTTGCGTCAATTAGTTTAATAAGAATAGGGAAGTATTCAAATTTTTTACCATTTTCACCAAGAAAATCAGGATTTGATTTTATAACTTCCGTTAAGGTTTTTCCTTCAAACTCACCATTTAAAATAGTGTTTTCTCCGTCTTTGTGGCATGAGAGCATCCAACCTTCAGCAAGTTTATCAAGATTTGAATTAAAACCATATTCATCGCGAAGTTTTGTGCCACCCCAGATGTAATCCATAAACACCGGTTTTAATTTGAATATATACATAAAACAAACTCCTTGTATAAATTTTAAGTAATTTTACCATATCATATTAAATTTTTCAATAAAATGATAATTAATTTAAAAATGAATTTTCTATCATTACATTATTCAAATATCCGTTATTTATATGTTTAAATTTGAATAAAATGCAGTTGTTTAATTATTTACTTGCAAATTTGATGTTAATACTATATAATAAAACGAAAATTATTTTGGAGGATATTCTATGCTTTATAATAAGATGAGTAAAGAAGAGCTCGTTTCACTTAAAAGTGAACTTGAAAAACAATACAATGATGTGAAATCACTTGGACTTTCTCTTGATATGTCACGTGGCAAACCTGGTGCTGACCAGCTTGATATTACTATGGATATGCTTAATGTTATGACTTCTGTTGAAGACTGTAAGACAGAAAATGGCTTTGATTGTCGTAACTATGGTGTTCTTGATGGTATTCCTGAGTGTAAGAAACTCTTTGCGGATTTACTTCAGGTTGATGCAAGGAATATTATTATCGGTGGCACATCAAGCCTTAACCTTATGTACGATTATCTTAATCAGTGTATGTTTTTAGGCGTTGCCGGTTGTGAACCATGGAACAAACAAGGTAAAGTAAAGTTTATTTGTAATGTTCCTGGTTATGACAGACATTTTGCTATTACTGAATTCTTTGGTATTGAAATGATTTCTGTTGAAATGACTGATAATGGACCTGATGTTGAAAAAATTAAAGAACTAGTAAAAGACCCAATGGTTAAGGGTATGTTCTGTGTTCCAAAATATTCAAATCCAAATGGTGTAACATACAGTGATGATGTTGTAAAGGCTCTTGCAGCACTTAATCCTGCTGCAAAGGACTTCAGGGTAATCTGGGACAATGCTTATATCATTCATGAGCTTACAGACACACCTGATGTTCTTATGAATATCTTCGATGCTTGTAAGGAATATGGAACTGAAGATTACTTTGTTGAATTCACTTCAACATCTAAAATTTCATTCCCGGGTGCAGGTGTTTCTGCAATTGCAGCGTCAGACAATAATATTGCTGAAATTAAGAAAAGACTTAATTTTCAGACAATCAGCTATGATAAACTTAATCAACTTCGTCACGTTAAGTATTTTAAAAATCTTGATGGCATTAAAGCTCACATGGAAAAGCACGCTGAGATTATTGCTCCAAAATTCCAGCTTGTACTCCAGAAGCTTGAAAATGAAATTGCTCCTCTTGGTATTGGCGAATGGGTAAAAGCAAAGGGTGGTTATTTTATAAGCTTTGATTGTATCGGTTGTAGTGCAAAGAGAATTGGTGAGCTTTGTAAGGAAGCAGGACTTGTCCTCACTACAGTTGGTGCCACATATCCTTATGGTATTGACCCATCTGATAAAAACATAAGAATTGCTCCAACATTCCCATCTGTTGAAGATTTAGGAAAGGCTATGGATGTATTCTGTCTTTGTGCAAAACTTGCTGCTGTTGAAGCATTAGTATAAAGGAGATTTATTATGTCAAACATTGCGGAAAAAGAAAATATATTTGTTTCTGCCGTAATTGTTTCGGCAGGTAATTCAACCCGTATGGGTGGGATAAATAAACAATTTCTGGAAATCAATAATATTCCTGTTATTGTTCACACTATCAATTCATTTCATAAATGTAATTTCATTAATGAGATTGTTGTTGTTACACGTGAATGTGATATTGATATTATTAAGAATATAATTGATAGATATAAATTTGATAAGGTAACAAATGTGGTAGTTGGTGGTGAAACACGCCAAATAAGTGTTTATAATGGTGTAACAAATACAAGTTTAAATGCTGATTATATTGCAATACACGATGGCGCAAGACCTCTTGTAACTGAAAAAGTAATTCTGGACACACTTGAACAAGCTATAGAATATGGTGCTGCTGCAACAGGTGTTATAGTAAAAGATACTGTTAAGATTGTTGATGAAAACAATAATATTGTTGCTACACCTGACAGAAATTATATGAGATTTATTCAGACTCCTCAGATTTTCAAAAAAGATTTGTATCTTAATGCTTTAAATACTATTGAAAACAGTAAGGATTTTACTGATGATTGTATGTTGATTGAAGCTTATGGTAGAACTGTTAAATTTGTAGATGGAGACTATAAAAACATAAAAATCACTACACCTGAAGATGCTGCGTTAGCAGAAAATTACCTTAAACGAAAGGAGTAATATCTATGCTCAGAATCGGTCACGGATATGATGTGCATAAGCTAGTTGAAGGAAGAAAACTTGTTCTTGGTGGCGTGGAGATTGATAATAACGGAATCGGTCTTTTAGGCCATTCGGATGCCGACGTACTACTTCATGCTATTTCAGATGCATTGTTAGGTGCGTGTGCATTAGGTGATATCGGAAAACACTTCCCTGATACTGATGCAAATTATAAAGATGCAGATAGCCTTGAATTATTAAAAAAAGTTGTAGAGCTTATTAAGTTAAAGGGATATAAGGTGAACAATGTTGATGCAACTGTTATTGCTCAGGCTCCAAAACTTGCACCATATATCGATGAAATGCGTAAAAAAATTGCATTAGCATTAGGTGTTAATTCTGACTTCGTAAGTGTCAAAGCAACAACAGAAGAAAAACTTGGATTTACAGGTGCTAAAGAAGGAATCTCTGCACACTGTGTATGTCTGGTTGAACAAAAAGATAAAATTAAATTTATTTAACATTTCTCGTCAGGTATTTTCATATCTGGCGAGTTCTTTTATCAAAATTTTTTTTATTTCATAAAATATAACAGGGTGATTATTTTGAATAAAGCTTATATTAAATTTTCCTCTGTTACTCATGCAATGAGAGCAAAAGAAATAATTGAAAAATATGGATATAACATCGTAATAAAAAGAAATACTAATAATATCAAAAAAGAAGGTTGCGGATATATATTACTGGTTAAGGGTGATACAGATAATTTGATAAACCTTCTTAAAATTAATCAAATCAAATATATTGGATATGATTTTCTATGATTTATCTTGATAATAGTGCAACATCATATCCAAAACCGAAATGTGTTGTTGATGGTATTCGTGATGCAATGACTAAATATGGTGCAAATTCAGGGCGTGGTTCATATAAAATGGCCTTGGACACTTCTGATCAGGTGTATAAATGCAGAAAAAATGTTGCTGAGTATTTTAATGTGTCTAAAGTTGAAAACATTATTTTCACCCATAATTGTACCACTGCATTAAATATGGCGATTAAAGGTGTTGCAAAAAAAGGTGGTCATTTCATTATTTCAGATTTGGAACACAATGCAGTTATTCGTCCATTGGAGTCGTTAAAACAAAAGGGGATATGTGATTATAGTATCGCAAAAGTTGATAGTGATATTTACTCAACATTGAAAAATTTTGAACAGCATATCAATGACAATACAGTTGCAATAATATGTACCGGTGCATCGAATGTGTTTGGTGTAATACCACCATATAAAGCACTTTCATCACTGGCACATAAGTATGGGTTAATCTTCATAATGGATTACTCACAATGTGCAGGTATACTTCCTTTGAATATGAATGAAATTAAAATTGATATACTGTGTTGCTCAGGTCATAAAGGTCTTTTAGGACCAACCGGAGTTGGTTTGTTAATTATAAATTCTGACATTATTCTGGATACAATTATTGAAGGCGGCACAGGCAGTAATTCAATGGATTTTCATCAACCTTTGGATTATCCTGACAGAATGGAAAGTGGAACCCCAAATATTGTGGGTATAATTGGATTATCAAAAGCTATTGAATTCTTAAAAAATATACAACCATATGAAATATATAGAAAAGAATTATGTTTGTTGAAATATTTACAGAAGTATCTTATGTCAGATAATAAAATCAGAATTTATACCAATTTATTTGAAGGTGATAAACTATACGCACCAATATTATCCTTTAATGTTAAAGAAAAAAGCAGTGAAGAAACAGCATCATTTTTATCAGATGAAGGTATAGCTGTAAGAGCAGGTTTTCATTGCGCACCATTGGCTCACAAAAAGTTTAAAACAGAAAATATTGGCACAGTTAGAGTTTCACCCTCAATTTTCACTAAAAAAAGTGATATAGATTTCTTAATAAATTCACTAATAAAAATTGCAAAATAGAATATGTTGTGATACAATATATTGTGAATATGTATATTCGTTTGTATTTAATCGATGTATTAACGAATTTTTACAATATATTGTATTTTTTGAAATGAGTGAAACAGTTATGTTAGAAAATTTAGTTGAATATTTTGACCAGATTAAAAAAGCCATTCTTTCGTTTAACTTTGTAGGTGACCTGTTAGATATTCTTTTAGTTGCTTTTGTTATATATAGCCTTGTTAAATTAATAAGAGATACCAGAGCATCATTGTTAGTTAAAGGTGTTGTGTTACTTGGTGTGGCATATGCTTTTGTATCATTTCTTAATATGGAAGTAAGCAAATACATATTAAGTCTCATTTTTGGTAATTTGCTTATTATTCTTGTAATTATTTTCTCACCTGAAATACGTCAGGCACTTGAGAATGTCGGTAGGAGTTCAGTTTCTAATTTTAATATTTTTGGCTTTAAGAATCGTGATGAATCTGAGGTTCAACACGCAATTAATAATTCTATTAACTCAGTTTGCAGAGCGTGTACAGATTTAAGTGATAAACAGATTGGTGCCCTGATTGTTTTTGAGAATGAAATTACTCTTAATGAAATTTCGCAGACAGGTACATCACTTGATGCAAATGTTACTCAGGAATTGATTTGTAATATCTTTTTTCCAAAAGCTCCGATGCATGATGGGGCAGTAGTTATAAAAGAAGGCAAAATAGTTGCTGCGGGATGTATTCTTCCTCTTACTGCAAAAAACGACATTAGTAGCGAGTTAGGAACACGACATAGAGCTGCTATTGGTATGAGTGAATCAAGTGATGCTATTGTTGTAGTTGTATCTGAAGAGACAGGACTGATTTCTATTGCAGAAAAAGGAAATATGAAACGCAACATTTCTGCTGGTGAATTGCGAGAATCACTTACAAAAGCTTTTGTAAGAGAAAATGATAAAGATAGTAGTAGAATTAGAAAGATTTTCAGAGGTAAATAATGATGAATCAGAATAATGATAATAAAAATACTAAAAAATCACCTTCATCCTTTTTTAATGACAAGAGATTTCTTTTGTTATTCTCATTTATTTGTGCTTTTTGTTTATGGATGTGGGTATCTATAGAAAAGAGTCCTGAAACCGAAGATGTTATTTTTGATGTACCTGTTAATATCGAATTAAAAAACAGTGTTCCTGAAAAATTAGGACTTTCTATCTTTGGCAATTCTGATTTTAAAATCAATGTAACTGTCAAAGGTAAAAAGTATATTACATCATCACTTAAACCAGATGATATTGTAGCGGTTGCCAACACTAACTATGTTGATGGTTCAGGTGTTCATTCCTTACAGATAAAAGTAACTCCTAAAGATGATAACGGTGATTATGAGATTGTAACATACTCCGCAAATTCTATTGAAGTATATTTCGATGCTTCCAAAGAAATCGAACTTCCACTGGAAGGCAAGATTGAGTCCAAATTATCTTCAGTAGTTCCAAAGGATTGCAAGGCAGGAGATATCGTTTTTTCAAAAGATACAGTGCGTATTAAAGGTCCTGCAAGTGAAGTTAATAAAATTACTAATATTCAGGCAATTGTATCTGTTGATAAAGTATTAGAAAAAACAACATCATTTGACCCTAATTTCAAGATTATTACCGAAGATGGTTCATCACCTGAATATGTTATTGTTGAAAACGGAAATAATGGTATTACTGCAACTGTTCCTGTATTAAAGGACGTAATTTTACCAACAAAAATTGAATTCAGAAACGCTCCTTCATACTTTATAAATAATCCTTTATTATACACAGTGGAGCCTGCAAGTGTCAAGGTAGCTATTCCTGTTGATATGATTGAAACCACTACACATTTTGTTGTTGATACAATTGATTTTGCTGATTTATCAACAAGCGTGAATACCTTTACTGTTGAAGCAAAATCTATCAATTCACCATTTAGTATTGTGAATGCAGAAAATTTAACTTTTAAAGTTAAGATTGATGCTTCTGATATGGTTTCAAAATCAGTTGTTATTCCGGCATCTCAGATTTCAGTTATTAATAGCAGAGATGATTACATTGTCGATTTAGGAAATAACAAAGATATTACAGTAAAACTTATTGGTATCGAAAATAAACTTGACAATGTTTCAATTGATAACCTATCGATTGTCGTTGATACATCGGGACAAGAAATTTCAGATGAAACCTCAGTTTTAACAGGCTATGTTTTGGTTACGGGTGATTATCCTTGTTGGGCTGTTGGTAATTATGACGTTAAAGTTACTGTTGAACCTTTAGGGTGATGTATTATGAAAAAAATACTATTGTTTTTTTTAGTTTTCACACTATGTCTTTCTTTAACCGGTTGTGATTACACTTTTGCATCTGTTGATAGTCTTATGCGTCCACCAAAACTTAGTGGTGAAAGCAGTTTGCTTCAGAAAGCATTTGAAGAATCAGTTTCTGATGTAGAAGGAATTATAATGAAGACCCCAATCAGTGGTCAGAACAGGTCCTCATATCTTTTTTATGATTTGGATAAAGACGGAATACAAGAAGCCTTGGTTTTCTATATGAATCCCATTGAAGAACCTTATACCTATGTAAGTGTTTTCAAATCATATGATAATGAATGGAAAAATATTTCAAAAATTAAGGGCAAAAGTGAAGAAATTTATGAAGTGAATTTCGCTGATATTAATGGTGACGATATTTCAGAAATTTTTCTGAGTTGGACAGGTATAACCAATTCTGATAAAGTTAATTCTTCAGATTTCGGAACCGGAAATGAACGAGTTCTGACTGTATATGGTTGTGATGGTAATACTACAACTCTTTTAAAAACTGAATCATATACAACTCTGTTTTATAAAGACCTTAATAATGACAATAGCGACGAAATTGTTTTATTCCGCATTAATCTTACAGATAACGAAAAAAGAACAACTGCAAGAATTCTGAGTTTCGATGAAAATTATTCTGTAATACTTGATGAAGTACTATCCTTGACAGGCTTTCTTGAGATTAACAACATAATTACAGATACCATCAATGTTGAAAATAAAAGATATACACGAATTTTTGTTGATGGTTCTGTCAGTGAGATAGGTGTACTTACTGAAATTATTACTATAGATGAAGAGTCATTTTCTATTGAGTTACCTTTGTTTGAGCAGAATAAATCTCAACAACCTATGACTTTGAGAGATTCAAGAATTAACTGTAACGATATTGATTCTGATGGTATTGTTGAAATTCCGACTGTGGAAGTATTGCCATATGGTTCACGTATTTCAAAAGATAATACTGAAAATAAAGCATTATATCTGACGGTATGGTCTGAATTTTATAATAACGAAATTAAAATTGATTTCAAATGTCTTATGAACAGTACACTCAAATATATGTTTGTTTTTTCACAGGATAATATTAATAAGATTACTGCAGTATATGATGATATTGAATTCACATTGAAATTCTATTCTCTTGACACAGAGGGTAAATATGTTGATGAATTGTTCACTATCAGGACTTTTTATGAGCCTGATTGGAACGAAAACGATTTAGGATATACTAAGCTGTCTGAAAATGAAACATATGTATATGGAGTCTATGTCTCTGATAGTTCACTTAATGATAATATTGAAGAATATATTGTAGAAAACTTTTATGTTTTAAATCAGGAGTAAAATTATGAAATATGTTTTAATTGCTGAAGATGAAGCATCTATAAGAGATTTTATTGTAATCAACCTTAAACGTAGTGGTTATGAAGTGATAAAAGCAACAAATGGTGAAGAGGCAATAAGCAAATTTGATGAATATAGCAATCTTATTGATGTTGTAATTCTTGATATTATGATGCCGATTATAGATGGTCTTGAAGTTTGTAAATACATCCGTACAAAGAGCAGTAGAATAGGAATTATAATGCTTACTGCTCGTACTCAGGAAATGGATAAGGTTACAGGCCTTATGGTTGGTGCAGACGATTATGTGACAAAACCCTTTTCACCATCTGAATTGATGGCAAGAATTGATGCCATATATAGAAGAGTTTCATTGACTGTAGAATCAGAAAATGAAAAGAATGCAAATAATATAATTACATTGAATGAATTTGTTCTTGATTTAAGAAGTCATACATTGACTAAAAATGGTTTTCCTGTTGAGTTAACACAGGTTGAATTCCAGATTATTGAATATTTTTTCACAAATCCAAACGTTGCTCTTGAACGAAACAGTATTTTGAAATTTGTTTGGGGTGAATCATATTATGGTGATGAAAAAGTAGTTGATGTAAATATTCACAGATTGAGGAATAAAATTGAAGATGAACCGTCTCAACCTAAACACCTTACAACAGTTTGGGGTATGGGATACAAGTGGATTGTTTAGTTAATTTTTGAATGGTGGTGACAGATAAGTGAAGAAAAGTATAGTAAAACGTTGGGCGTTAACTGTTCTTGCAGGCACTGTTTTTGTCATTATAACAATTGGAATACTTTTGTGTTTTTTAACAAAGAATCATTATTATGATTCTGTCCGAATGACACTTAATTCACGTGCAACATCTTTGGTTATGTCTTATTTTAATTCTTCTACAACCGTTACGGATGAGACGTTTAATAAAATGGCAAAGAACTTTGTTGATAGTTTTTCAGACAAAAATGTAATGGAAGTATGGGTTATTGATAAAAACGGAAAGGTTGTTGTATCATCAACAGGGTTTTCTGTAAAAGGCGAATCCTATCCTGATTATAATTATGCTAAAGCAAATGATGATGGAGTTGGTGAATGGATAGGTAAAATGCGTAACGAAGAAAAAGTTATGGCTTTAACATATGTCCTACCAGAAAATCAACAAGGTATAAGCGGAGCAATAAGGTATATAATTTCTCTTGAAGATATTGACCATCAGATTGTTGTAATATGGTTAATGATTGCAGTTTTAATTGTTGTTATTATTTGCTTTGTAATAACCTCCGGTGGATTTTTTATTAATTCAATTATTCATCCGGTGCGAAAAATTAATGAAATTGCATCTAAAATTGCCAAGGGCGATTTTAATGTTTCTATAGATAAATATAAATATGATGATGAAATAGGTCAACTTTGTGACACGATTAATAACATGGCTCAGGAAATTAGTGAAGCTGAAAGAATGAAAAACGAGTTTATTTCAACTGTTTCCCATGAGTTGAGAACACCACTTACAGCAATAAAAGGATGGGGAGAAACAATCAGACTTTCGCAGGAAGATGATGACCTTGTAAATAAAGGTCTTGATGTCATAGTTAATGAATCAGAACGACTTTCCGATATGGTTGAAGAATTGCTAGACTTTTCCAGAATGGAAAGTGGTAAATTATCTCTGAAATTGTCACAGATTGATATTGTAAAAGAATTATCTGAAGTTCTTGAGGTTTTTGGCAGTCGTTCAACACGTGAAGGAATTGATTTTATTATTGATATACCTGTGAAAAGCATTGTAATAACCGGTGATAAAAATCGATTGAAGCAATCTTTTGTTAATATTATTGATAATAGCTTTAAATACAATAAAAAGGGTGGATATGTCAAAGTTTCGCTTAGAGCCAGTAATAAAAATGTTACTATTTCAATTTCTGATAATGGTTGCGGAATTTCAAAACACGATTTACCAAAGATTCGTGAAAAGTTCTACAAAGCAAATAATAGTGTAAGAGGTAGTGGCATTGGACTTGCTGTTGTAGATGAAATAATAAAAATGCATAATGGTAATATGGACATTGAAAGTATAATTGGAAAGGGAACCAGTGTTTCAATAATATTGCCAAGAAATAATACGTAAGGAGTAATTATTTTGAGTAAAAATTCAAAACATAAAACATCGATTGGTGGACAGGCACTAATTGAAGGTATAATGATGAAAGGGCCAAAAGGCACTGCTATGTCTGTCAGAATGCCTGATGGAACTATTGATACAGAATTAGAAGAGGTTAATCCAAATCAAAAGAAAAAAATTATTTATAAAATACCTGTTGTTCGTGGTGTATTTGCTTTTGCTGATTCGATGATTTCCGGATATAAATATCTTATGAAATCTGCCGATAAAGCTTTGACAGATGAGCAGAAGGAAGAAGATATGTCTAAACTTGATAAATGGCTTAATGAGCATATGAGCGAGAAAATGACATCAGTTATTACAGGGATTTCTTCTGTTATAGGTGTTGTAATTGCAATGCTTGTTTTTATGTATTTGCCTATTGAAGTTGTTGATTTATTTGATACATACGTACTTCAAAACGCTGATATTTCCAAATTCCATTCTTTATTGGAAGGAATAATGAGAATTTCAATTTTTGTTTTATATATGTATTTAGTTTCTAAAATGTCGATGATAAAAAGAGTGTTTATGTATCATGGTGCAGAACATAAAACTATATTCTGTTATGAAAGTGGTCTTGAATTGACAGTTGAAAATGTACGTAAAATGTCAAGATTACACCCAAGATGCGGTACAGCCTTTATGTTTGTTATGCTTATATTAAGTATGATTACATCATTTTCACTTGTTTTAATTTTTCCACAACTTGCCAATATTAATAAAATATTGTGGATGATTATCAAATTTGCAATTTTACCTGTTGTTATGGGGCTTGGTTATGAGTTCATCAAATATGCAGGTAAACACGAAAATATTTTAGTTAAGATATTATCTTATCCAGGTCTTCTTATGCAGAAAATAACAACTGTTGAACCAACTGATGATATAATTGAAGTTGCAATTGAATCTATGAAAGCAGTTATTACTGAAAATCCGGAGGATGACATGATAAAATGACCTTGCATCAACTATACTCCTGGTGTTCAAATGAACTGGAGTTTACTGAATGTGGTGACTTTGAGACTATTTGTATATTCAATGATATACTTGGATACTCCAGACAACAGATTTATCTTGATACAATTACTGCCACAACTTTTGATATCAACATAATTAAAGAAATTGTTTCACGAAGAAAAAATGGGGAACCATTACAATATATTCTTGGTAAATGGGATTTTTATGACCAGACATTTTATGTTGGTAAAGGTGTTCTTATTCCTCGGCCTGAAACTGAAATCTTGGTTGATTTTGCCCTCGATAAATTAAAGAACATAGAAAATCCTATAGTATTTGATTTATGTGCTGGTAGTGGTTGTATAGGATTGACAATTGCAAAGCATCGCAAGGATTCGAAAGTTTTTTTATTGGAAAAAGAAAAAAATGCACTGTATTATCTCAATAAAAATTTGAAATCACTTAATATTAATAATGCTGTTATTGTGCATGGAGACTTATTCAATATAGATTTATCAATTTTTCCTGACGCTAATATTATCTTGTCTAATCCACCATATATCGAAACAAAAGTTATATCAGGTCTTCAGAAAGAAGTTTTATTTGAACCTTTGTCAGCCCTTGACGGCGGATATGATGGACTTGATTTTTATCGTTGTCTTTCAGAAAGATGGAGTGATAAGGTGAAAAAAGGTGGATTTATGGCTTTTGAATGTGGAGAAGAACAAAGTAAACTAATTACAGAGCTATTTTCTGGTAAATATACAGAAAATCACGTGATTTTTGATTTTAACGATATTGACAGAGTTGTCACTTTTAGAATATAATATTATTTTAGAAAACTGAAAGGATAATAATATGCTTTTAGATTTATTCAGAGGTAATTCTGATGGTTTCAGCCTTTTAATTACATTTTTTTCAAGATTATTCGTAATTTTTTGCACAATGCCTATCCACGAATTTGCCCATGCATTTATTGCTACAAAACTTGGTGATAAAACTCCGAAGCTGTCAGGCAGATTAACGCTTAATCCATTTGCTCATATTTCACCAATAGGTGCTATTATGATTTTCTTGTGTGGATTTGGTTATGCAAAACCGGTTAATGTTAATCCAAGGAATTTTAATAACCCTAAAACAGGTATGGCGTTGACTGCAATTGCAGGTCCGGTTTCTAATCTTTTAATGGGCTTTATTTTCATATTTTTTACCAATTTGGTTAAAGGTCTTTTTGATATCAACACATCGCTTTTATATTATGCAATATACTACTTCTTTTATTTTGCAGGTGTTGTAAACGTTAATCTTGCTGTATTTAATCTTTTACCTATTCCACCATTGGATGGTTCAAGAATTATACAACTTCTAATTCCTGCTAAATACTATTTTAAATTTTTAGAATACGAAAGATATATTACTCTTGTTGTTTTTCTTTTAATTATTACCGGTGTTCTTTCAAAACCACTTGTTGTAATTTCTAATTTAATAATTAATATTTTTGTATTTATTACACAATTACCTTTTAGGTTTATTTAAGGATTGATTATGGAAAAAATATCATATAAAATTGATGTTTTTGAAGGTCCTATGGACTTGCTATTACATCTGATTTCAAAACACAAATTGAATATATATGATATTCAGATTGTTACTTTAGTTGAACAATATGTAGATTATGTTCGTCGGATGCAAGAGGAAGATATGTATGTTGCCTCTGAATTTTTAGAGATGGCAGCAAGATTAGTGTACTTAAAATCTGTATCGTTACTTCCTGTATATTCAGAAGCAGAGGAATTAAAAAATGAACTTCAGGGCGAACTTATTGAATATCGTGATATGAAAATGATGGCAGAAAAGTTATCCGAAAACACAGAAGGTTTTTCTACATTTATCCGTAAACAGGAAAAAATTGAAATTGACCAGACATATAAAAGATTTCACGAATTAGGTGAACTGTTTAATGCTTACATTTCTGCGGCAGGCAGAAAACTGAATCAGTTACCACCGCCGATAGAAGCATTTCGTGAAATTGTTGTTAAAAAAGTTGTATCTGTAAGTTCTAAGATATCTAATATATTCAAAAAGCTTTCAACAAAAAACAGAAAAACTCAATGGAAATCATTGTTTAATGATGCTGAATCCCGTTCGGATATGGTTGCAACATTCCTTGCAGTTCTTGAACTTACCAAATCCAAAAAGGTTAAAGTGACCGGTGATGGTGAAGAAGCACAGGTTGAGCTGATTGATTCGGATTTTACAGATGTGAGTGAGGAATGGAATTAATATGAAAGCAAGTAAATTACAGGCTGCTGTTGAGGCAATTCTTTTTGCATCCGGTGAACCGGTTGAACTTGAAAAGATAGCTGAAGTTCTTCAGATTGAACCTGAAGTCTGCGAACAGATTATCTTGAATTTATCAGCAAAACTTGATGAAAGTAACAGTGGAATCTGCGTTTTAAAATTAAACAATATGTTTCAGCTTTCATCAAGAACAGAGTATGCAGATGTTATACGTGATGTTCTTGAGTTGAGAAAGAATACACCTTTATCCCCGGCGGCTTTTGAAGTTCTTGCTGTGATTGCATATAACCAACCTGTTACAAAATCATTTGTTGAGCAAATTCGTGGTGTTGACTGTAGTGGTGTTATTGCAACGCTTTGCCAGAAAAAACTTATAGAAGAAAAAGGTAGACTTGATTTACCTGGCAGACCATTAATATATGGTACTACACCTGATTTCCTAAGATGTTTTTCAATTTCTTCATTGGAGGAACTCCCTGAATTACCTCAAAAAGAAGTTGAAAATGAAGAAAATCAAGACAATAATGAAATAGAATCTTAATATTTTTATACTTTTACATAAGGAGGTGTTCTTTTGACATTTTTATATGTTATTCTTGGAATTATTGCATTTTTTGTTTTGCTATTAAGTGTAAGATTTACAATTAATGCAGAGTTTTTTGATGAATTCAGATTAAGTGTTTCGTGGTTATTTATAAAGCTACAGATTTTACCATCTAAAAAGAAGTCTGATAAGCCTAAAAAAGAAAGTAAACCAAAAGAAGATAAAAAGGAACCGGAAGAACAACCTGCAGAAGAATCAGCTCCTAAAGAAAAGAAAGAAAACATTTTCGTTACTTTTTATAACAATCAAGGATTTGATGGAGTTATTGAACTCATTAATAATTTCGCATCAGCTCTTGGAAAGATGTTTAATTCTTTCAGAAAACATATCGTAATTCGTGAATTGTTTTTATTTATGACTGTTACAGGTGGTTGCGATGCTGCTGAAACTGCATTAAAATATGGTGAAACATGTCAGAAGGTATTTCCGGCAATGTCTTTTATATGCACAGCTCTTCCTGTTAAAAAATATGATATTGAAATTGAACCTGACTTTTTAGGTGTAAAGAATAGAGCACAATTTGCTGCTTCTGTACATATAAGACCAATATTTTTTATAAATGCAGTAATAGTTCTTGTATTCAGATTGTTATTTAATGTTGTATTAAAATTCCTTAGTGGAATAAAGAATAAATCAAATAAAGAAAAAATAAATGAAGGTGGTGCTTTATGATGAAAGAAAAATCATCAGCAGCAGGTATTCTCGAATCAACAATAGAAAAGGTTAAGGATTTGGTTAATGTCAGCACAATTATTGGTGAACCTATGAAGGTTGATGGTGGCGTTACGATTATTCCTGTATCAAAAGTTACATATGGATTTGCATCAGGTGGTTCTGATTTTCCATCAAAGTCCAATCAGGATATCTTTGGTGGCGGCGGTGGAGCCGGTGTTACCATCCTTCCGGTTGCATTTTTAGTAATCGATGCATATGGTAATGTTGATGTTAAACATATTACAGCTTTTGATAATGCTGCAGAACGTATTGTAGGTCTTGTACCTGAAATGTTTGATAAGGTATCAAATGCAGTAAATAAGGCAAAGATGGATAAATCAATTAACTCAGCAATGACAAGTGTTTCTGCTGATGAAACTGTTGAATAGTTTATTCTTATTTTAAATCGTCGTTGAGGGACTTTTGTCCTTCGACGGTGATTCTGTATTATTTTGAAGGTTTTAGGTGAAACTATGGCAGATAATAAGGTCAGGCTTCAGAAGTATTTATCTGAATGTGGCGTAGCATCAAGAAGAAAATCTGAAGATTTGATTTTAGCAGGTAAAGTTAAGGTTAATGGAAAACCTGCTTCAATTGGTGACAAAATTGACCCTGCTCGTGATACAGTTGTTGTTGCAGGTAAAAAAATTAAGAAAACTAATAAGAAAAACACATATATTATGCTTCACAAACCAAGAGGTTTTATCACAACATTGAGTGATGAAATGGGTAGAAAATGTGTTGCCCAGCTTATTGAGGATGTAGGTACAAGAGTTTATCCTGTAGGTAGATTGGACAGAGATTCTGAAGGTCTTTTATTACTTACAGATGATGGTGAATTTGCTAACGCACTGACTCACCCTGCAAGACATGTACCAAAGTCATATCGTGTTACAATACGACCAACAATAACCGATGACCAGATTACCGCATTGACAACGGGTATTGAAATCGACGGCAGAATGACTTTACCATCTGAAGTTCGTGTTCTAGAAAAAAAAGAAGGCAGAGTTGTTCTTGAAATCATCATATATGAAGGTCGAAATCGTCAAATCAGAAAAATGTGTGATTCATTAGGTCTCGAGGTTGCTCGTCTTAAACGTACTCAGATTGGCTCAGTTAAACTCGGCATGTTAAAACAGGGTGACTGGAGAAATCTTACCGATGAAGAAGTGCATAAGCTTATGGTTGCTTCTTCTATTGAAAGAAAGAATTTGAAATAATGATTTTTTATAAACCTATTAGTGATATTTCAAAAATTAAAGAATTGTTTGACAATGATTTTTTGGATGACAATGCTATATATGGTGCATACGTTGGCATTGATGAAAATGAAAATTATGTTGGGAAATGTCTTGTGAAAGTAGATGGTTATCGTTGTTACATTCTATATATTGAATGTGATTATTCAGATAAACTACTTGTTGAGGGTTTTTTACGTTCCGGACTAAATTATTGTGCAAACAGAAATGCTTATATGTGTTATTGCGAATTAGAAAACATTTGTGATGTATTGACACATTTAGGCTTTGAAAATTCAAACGGAGTTTACAGCGGTGATATTCCTACGTTATTAAAGGGTAGTTGTTGTAAATAGTTTTTATACGGAGTTGAATATATGATAAAAAGTATGACCGGATATGGTCGTTCACAAGCTGTAGTGGATACAATGAATATTACTGTTGAATTAAAAAGTGTTAATCATAGATACTTTGAATTCAACTCACGTGTTCCAAGAAACTATGGCTTTCTTGATGAAAAATTAAAGAGCTATATTGGTTCACGAGTTTCAAGAGGTAAAGTTGAATGTTACGTATCAGTTGAAAATCTTGAAGATAGTGAAATTGAAATTCTCGTAAATCATTCGTTAGCAAAATCCTATTTAAATGCACTTAAAGAGCTTGCTGACAGAAATGAACTGACTTTAAGAGATGACTTAGCAATGTCTTCTCTTGCACGCTACAATGATGTGTTTACAGTACATAAACAGGAAGCAGATGAAGAAAAAATCTGGAATGCTGTTAAATGCGTTGCTGCATCTGCTGTTGATAAATTTATTGAAATGCGTGAAACAGAGGGTGCTAAGCTTAAAAATGATGTTCTTTCAAGAGCTAACTTGATTCTTGAAAAGGTTTCTGTAATTGAGGAACGTTCTCCTGAAACGATTAAGGAATATAACGACAAATTACTTGCGAGAATAAATGAGTTTTTGTCAGATGTTCAGGTTGATGAACAGAGAATTCTCACCGAATGTGCAATTTTTGCAGATAAAGTTGCAGTTGCTGAAGAAACTGTGAGACTTAGAAGCCATATTGACCAGTTAAGACAGTTTTTAGATAGTGATGAAGCTGTGGGCAGAAAGACTGATTTTCTTGTACAGGAAATGAATCGTGAGGCAAATACAATCGGGTCAAAAGCACAGGATGTAACAATTGCTCGCAATGTTATCGACATTAAGGCAGAGATTGAAAAAATCAGAGAACAAATTCAAAATATAGAATGAGGTTTTTAAATGAAGTTAATTAACGTGGGATTTGGAAATGCAGTTAATTCAGACAGAGTTATTGCTATAATTTCAAATGATTCCGCTCCGGCAAAACGAATTATTTCTCAGGCAAAAGAGAAAAATATGCTGATTGATGCTACCCAGGGTAGAAAAACACAGGCAATTCTCATAATGGATAGCGACCATGTTGTTTCTACATATTTAAAAGCTGAAACTATTTTAAATCGTACTGAATTAGAGGGGTCTGATTATGGCGAGTAAAGAAGGATTACTTGTTCTTTTTTCAGGGCCATCAGGTGTTGGCAAGGATACAATTCTTGATGTTGTACTGAATAAAGACAAAAGTTTACAAAAATCTATTTCATTGACAACGAGAGATATTCGTGAAAATGAGACGGATGGTAAGGATTATTATTTTATTTCTGTTCCTGAATTTGAACGTATGATTAATGATGGCGAAGTCCTTGAACATGCTCAATATGGTTCAAATTTATATGGTACTCCAAAGGCTCCTATTGATAAATGGTTGGGTGAAGGTAAAACCGTAATACTTAAAATTGAGGTTCAAGGAGCAAAGAATATCAAGGAATTATATCCTGATTCTGTTGCAATATTCTTGTTACCACCATCAATGGAAGAACTTGAAAACAGACTTCGTTCAAGAGGTACAGAGAACGAGCAAGATATACAGAAGCGTCTTGATATTGCTCGGGATGAAGTCCGTCAAAGTATTGACTATGATTATTTTGTTGTAAATGAAAATATTGATAGTGCTTCTGAAGATGTTTTAACAATCATTAAAGCACTCGATTTTTCAAATAAAAGAATGAACAATTATATAAGTGAGGTAATAAATAATGTTTAATCCGGATTTAAGAGATGTACTTAAGAATCGTACAAGCCGTTATTCTCTTGTTACTGCAATTGCAAAAAGAGCAAGAGATATTTCATCTGAAGCACAGGAAAATGAAGAAGTTCTTAATGATAAGCCTGTAAGCATTGCTTTAGATGAAATTATTAACGGTAAATTTGTTGTAGTTGAACCAGAAGAAATCCGTAATATCTGATTTTTTTAAAATTTAATAAATTGAATTAGAAGGGGGCAGACTATGAAACTTTTAACTGTTGCAAAAGTTGCTGTTGAAAATACGGCATATTCTTTTGATATGTTATTTGATTATTCTGTCCCTGATTATTTATATAATGAAGTTTCTGCAGGTAAAAGGGTACTTGTTTCATTTGGTAATTCTCAGAAAAAACGGGTTGGCATTGTCTTTTCTGTTAATAATAATGCAGAAACAACAAAAAAACTTAAACCAATCTGTTCAGTAATTGATGAAGAACCACTTCTGACGCGAGAAATGTTAAAAACTGCAAATTTCATCAGAGATAATTATTTCAGCACCTATTTTGATGCTTGTAAGCTTTTTTTACCACTTGGGTTATCAATGTCTGTTAAAATACTTTATGCTGTTAACCATGAATATAATGGAAATATCATTGATGAAAAAGAGAATGAAATTTTCTCATTTTTAAAAAATAAAAAGCATTTTACAGATGGTGAAAAAATCATTTCAGCTTGTAATATTGATAGAAAATCAAATATTCTCGATAAAATGGTTGAACATGGAATTCTTTTAAAAAGCTTTGATACTCAAAGAAGAGTTAACGATGCAACAATCAGGATGGTGCGTTTAACTACTACATCAGATATTAATTCTCCTGACATAAAGAATCTTACAAAAAAGCAACAGGATATTATAAAGATACTAATTGATGTCGGTACTGCTTCGGTTAAGGAACTTTGTTATTTCACCGGATATTCTGTTGCAGTTATAACAGCTCTTGAGAGTAAAGGTCTTGTTGAAATATTTGACGATGAAAGACTTCGTACTCCTTATGAAGATATTTATCAGGGAAAAACTAAAGATATTGAATTATCTGATGAACAGGATATAGTTTTTAAAGATTTACTCTCATTATATAAAGATGAGAAGCCAAAATGTGGTTTGCTTTTTGGTGTTACCGGTAGTGGTAAGACACAGGTTTATCTGAAGCTAATTGATGAAGCTTTAAAAACTGATGATGGAATTATTGTTATGATTCCTGAAATATCACTTACGCCACAGATGATGTCTCTTTTTTATGATAGATATGGAGATAAAGTAGCTGTTTTTCATAGTTCATTGTCAATTGGTCAACGACTTGACGAATGGAAAAGAATAAAAAGGGGAGAAGCAAAGATTGCAATTGGTACACGTTCTGCAATTTTTGCTCCGTTTAATAAGCTTGGTCTTGTAATTATCGATGAAGAACAAGAACATACGTATAAATCAGAAATGTCACCACGATATCACGCAAGAGAAGTTGCATTGTATAGAATTGGCTGTCATAATGGTTTGTTGGTTCTTGCTTCAGCAACTCCTTCAATTGATACTTATACAAAAGCTCAATGTGGTACATATTCTCTTTTTAAACTTAAGGAACGATATGGTAATGCTGTTTTACCAGATGTTGAAACAATAGATACCACATATCAGAGTGATATGGTACTGGAAAGTATCAGTAAACAACTTGCTGAAAAACTTGTAGAAAACTATAATGATAAAAAGCAGACCATAATTCTTCTCAATAGACGTGGATACAATACTTTTGCTTCATGTTCGGAATGTGGTACTGTGGCATCGTGTCCGAATTGTAGTATCTCATTGACATATCACATTAAAAACAATAGATTAATGTGTCATTATTGTGGATATTCTGTACCATTTACTACAAAATGTAATCATTGCAATAACAATACTGTCAGTTTTAAGGGTATGGGTACACAAAAATTAGAAGAGGAATTACAACTTATCGTACCCGAGGCAAGAGTATTAAGAATGGATACAGATACGACTTCTTCAAGATATTCATATGAAAAATACTTTGAAAGCTTTGAAAAAGGCGAGTATGATATCTTAGTCGGCACACAGATGGTAGCAAAAGGATTGAATTTTCCGGATGTAACTCTTGTCGGTGTTTTAAGTGTTGACCAGATGTTATTCAATGATGATTATAAAAGTGGTGAACGTGCATTTGACTTAATAACACAGGTTGTTGGCCGTAGTGGTCGTGGAGAGTATCCCGGAAAAGCATATATTCAAACAAGTTTTCCTGATAGTGATATTATCTGTATGGCAAAGCAACAAGATTATGAATCGTTTTATAATATTGAAATGTCCATACGTAAAAGTATGATATATCCACCATTCTGTGATTTGTGTGTAATAAATTTTTCTTCTGAAAAAGAACTTTTAGTTAATAAAACTGCTGTTGATTTTTTGCAGTTTTTAAAGAAAAATCATTTGGAGAAATATTCACATTTGAACATCATTGTTCTTGGTCCGGTTTCACCACGAATTGCAAAACTTGGTGGCAACTATAGAAGTAGAATTATAATTAAATGTAAAAACAATAAGGAATTCCGAGAAATGATTCAGCAATTACTTATAACATTTCAAAAAGAAACGAAAAAAAATAATATCAACATATATGCTGATATAAATCCTGAAAATATATTATAAGGAGCTTGAAAATGGCAATCAGAAATATAAGAACAGAAGAAGACCCAATTTTAAGAAAGAAAAGTCGTGTTGTTGAAACTTTTGACGAACGTTTGTGGCAACTTCTTGATGATATGAAAGACACAATGGAACTTGCAGAAGGCGTAGGTCTTGCTGCGGTACAGGTAGGAATTCTAAAGAGGGTTGTTATTATAGATGTTGGTGATGGTTTGATGGAACTCATTAATCCTGAAATCATTGAAACACAAGATATTCAGTGTAGTGCTGAAGGTTGTCTTTCTTTACCCGGTAAACAAGGTTTTACAATGAGACCTATGACAGTTAAAGTCAAAGCACAGAACAGAGATGGTAAATGGTGTGTATATAAAGGAACAGGATTAAAAGCAAAAGCTTTTTGCCACGAAATAGACCATCTTGACGGTATTCTTTATATTGATAAATTAGCTACTCAAGAAGAAATTGATAAGTATGGTGAGGAATAATATTATGCGTATTATTTTTATGGGAACACCTGATTTTGCAGTTCCTTGTCTTAAAGCATTAATTGATAGTGATAATGAAGTTGTTGGTGTTTTTACTCAGCCTGATAAACCAAAAGGAAGAGGTTATGAAATGACATCACCACCTGTAAAGGTGTGTGCTATTGAGAACAACATTCCTGTATTTCAACCATCAACTATGAGAGACGGTTCAGCACTTGAAATTATAAATAGTCTTAATGCAGAACTTATTATCGTTGTTGCATTTGGTAAAATTCTTCCAAAGGAAATACTTGAAAGTGTCAGGTATGGTTGTATAAATATTCACGCATCATTACTTCCAAAGCTTCGCGGTGCTGCACCTATTCAATGGAGTATCATTAATGGTGAAACTGAGACCGGTGTAACTTCTATGCAGATGGATATAGGTCTTGATACGGGTGATATGCTGTTAAAAAAATCAATTGAAATTACTGAAGATATGAATGCTGGTGAGCTTCACGATGTTTTGTCTGTGTTAGGTGCAGAAGTTTTAATCGAAACAATTGATTGCATTAAAGATAATAAACTCATTCCTGTTAAACAAGATGATAGTTTATCAAATTATGCTTCAATGCTTACAAAAGAACTTTGCCCAATTGATTTTACAAATAGTTCAACTGATGTTCATAATAAGATTCGTGGATTATCTCCATGGCCAGTCGCAACAACAAAAATTAACAATAAAACATATAAAATCCATAAGTCACAAAAGATTACAGAAAGTTTTTCGGGAAAACCGGGAGAAATTGTTGATAATAATAACAGACTGATTTGTATGTGTGGTGATGGTAAATGTATCGAAATTCTGGAAATCCAGGCTGAAGGAAAAAGAAAAACAGATACAGCAAGCTTTTTAAGAGGAAATAAAATAGATAAAGGTATAATTTTAGGTGAATAATTATGTCAGAATTCTTATCATATCATTATATGTCAAATTATTATTATATAATTTTAGTCTTACCAATGGTAATTCTATCATTAATTGCTTCTGTAAAAGTAAAATCATCATTTAAAAAATATTCAAACGTATTATCGAGTCGTAATATTACAGGAGCACAAGCAGCATTTGAAATTCTTCGTTATTATGGAATAACAAATGTTCGTATTGAACGTACATCCGGGAATCTTACAGACCATTTCGACCCAAGAACAAACATTATCAGATTATCTGATAATGTATACTCCTCTTCATCCGTTGCTGCAATTGGTGTTGCCTGCCATGAAGCAGGTCATGCGGCTCAATATGCTCAGAATTATTCGCCAATAAAAATTAGAAATACCATTTTGCCGATAGCAAATCTTGGCTCAAAATTAGGTATTCCTCTTGCCATACTTGGTTATTTTCTTGGATTTGGTCCATTAGCTGTTGCTGGTGTTATTTTCTTTTCATTTGCAGTTCTTTTTCAACTTGTAACACTTCCGGTTGAATTTAATGCAAGTAAACGAGCATTAAAGGTAATAGGAGAGATGGATATCTTAAACGAAAATGAAAAACAAGGTGCAAAAAAAGTTCTTTCAGCTGCAGCTATGACATATGTCGCTGCTCTTGCCGTTAGTGTAGCAAACTTATTACGTTTGATTTTATCTATTAACAGAAGAAGAGATTAAGTATGGATGACAGATTTTTGGCTTATAAAATTCTAAGCAAAATTGAACACGATACAGCATATTCAAATATTACTCTTGAAAATGTTTTAAATAACAACGAGGCTTCATCAGCCTCTTTTGTCCGTGCTTTGGTTTATGGTGTACTTGAACGAAAGATTACACTTGACTATTTTCTATCAAAATTTTTGACACAGCCAATAAAAAAATTAAATCCAAGTGTCTTAACAATATTAAGACTTGGTGCCTATCAGATTATATATATGGATAAGGTTCCTGTTTCGGCAGCAGTAAATGAAAGTGTTAAATTATCTAAAAAATCAAAATGTAGTTATGCTTCGGGATTAATTAATTCAGTTTTAAGAAAAATTTCTACAGAAAATATTTCATTTGTAAAAACAGACAATAAAATATATGATTTAAGTATTGAATATTCATGTCCTGAATCATTAGTTTCCCAGTTTGTTAATGATTATGGATATACATATACTGAAAAAATTCTTAAATCATCAATCGGTTCTGTTCCAACCTTTATAAGAGTAAATACATTAAAAATATCGTCTGAAGAATTGATTGTAAAACTTGAAAAAGAGGGGATAGAAGCAAAAATTTGTGAAGATATGAGTTCTTCACTTGAAATTATTTCCGGAAACTCTGTTTTTCAAACCGATTGTTTTAATAAAGGTTATTTTCATGCACAGGATTTAGCTTCACAACGTTGTGTTGAAGCATTAGCACCACAAAAAGGTGAAATTATTTTTGATATGTGTGCTGCTCCGGGTGGTAAATCATTTACAATGGCACAGCTTATGGAAAACAAAGGAGAAATTTATTCCTTTGATTTATACGAGCATAAAATCAAATTAATTAATGATGGCGCAAAACGACTTGGAATAAATATAATAAAATCTGAAATTTCAGATTCATCATTGTATAATTCTGACCTTCCAAAGGCTGATAAGATATTGTGTGATGTGCCTTGTGCCGGTTTGGGTGTTATTCGTAGAAAACCTGAGATTAAGTATAAAGATTTCGGATTTGTTGACAAATTATGTGAATTGCAATATAATATTTTAAATAATGCCTCGTTGTATTTAAAAGATAAGGGAGTTCTTATGTACTCCACTTGTTCACTCAGTAAAAAAGAAAATGAAGATGTTTGTAATAGGTTTTTAAATGAGCATAAAGATTTTAAAAATGGTGGTATGACAACTGTTGAACCCTATATTAATTCTGATGGTTTCTTTTTTGCAAAATTAATTAAGGAATAGTTTTAATGTTAAAAGAAATTCGTTCAATGAGTTATGAAGAACTTGCCAGTGAAATTCTCAATCTTGGATTTCCAAAATTCAGAATCAAACAAATCTTTTCATGGATACATGAAAAATGTGTTAATTCCTTTGATGAAATGACAAATATTTCAAAGGATATGCGGGTTCAATTAAGTGAACATTTTTACTTTGATAATTGTGAGATAAATACAAAATTAGTATCAAAAATTGATGATACTGTTAAATATCTTTTTGTACTCTCGGATAATGAGTATGTTGAAAGTGTTGTTATGAAATATAAATATGGTTATTCTATTTGCATTTCAACTCAGGTAGGGTGCAAAATGGGATGTTCTTTTTGTGCATCTGCTATCGGTGGATTTGTTCGTCAAATGACAACGGGTGAAATGTTATCCGAAATTTACACAGCTCAAAAAGATTTGAATATAAAAATCAATCATCTTGTTCTTATGGGAACAGGGGAACCTCTTGATAATTACGACAATGTTATGAAAATGTTGGAGCTCATCACTGATGAAAACGGTCAGAATATGAGTATGAGACATATTTCTTTATCGACTTGTGGTGTTGTTCCTAAAATTTATGACTTGGCTGACAAGAAACTTGGTCTTACATTATCAGTTTCTCTTCACGCTCCCAATAATCAGATTAGAAGTTCATCAATGCCTGTAAATAAAAAATATGATATTGATGAGTTATTAAAAGCATGCAGGTATTATGCATCTGCGACCGGTCGTAGAATCTCGTTTGAATATGCAATGATAAAAGATGTAAATGACACAGATGCTTGTGCTTATGAGCTTGCTGACAGGTTAAGAGGTATGTTATGCCATGTCAATCTCATTCCTGTTAATAATGTAAGAGAAACAAAGTATATTAAAAGTTCTGTTGAAAGGCAAAAAAGATTTATTGATATATTATCTTCCCGAGGTATTACAGCTACAGTAAGAAGAACACTGGGTAGTGATATTAATGCTTCATGTGGACAATTGAGAGCATCAAAGAAAAAAGTAGGTGAACGTGATGAAGATTGTTGCTAAAACTGACGTGGGTATGGTTAGGTCATCCAATCAGGACTCATATGCAGCCGGTGAATTACCCGGTTCTGTTGCATGGGCAGTTGTCTGTGATGGTATGGGTGGCGCTGCAGGTGGTAATCAAGCAAGTTCTATAGCCGTAAAACTTATTTCAGAAAGAATATCTTCTTCATATAAAAAAGGTATGAGTGGATTATCAATTAAAAATATACTTGTTTCTGCAATCATTGCGGCAAATATAAGTATATACGATGTTGCTCAGGCTGACCCTGAGTTATCCGGCATGGGAACGACCGTTGTTGTTGCATTTATTGTTGATAATTCTGCTTATATTGCTCATGTTGGCGATTCTCGTGCCTATATTTTATCAGAAGGTAAGCTAACTCAACTTACTAAGGACCATTCCTTTGTTCAAGAAATGGTTGACAGAGGTAGATTAACACCTGATGAAGCAAAAAAAGACCCTCGAAAAAATCTTATTACTCGTGCACTTGGTGTAGAAAATGATGTGCGTGTGGACTTTTGTCAGGAATATATTTCAGAAGATGAAGTTCTCATATTATGTACAGATGGTCTTACTAATTATGTGGAGCCTTCAGAAATAGCTGAACTTACAAGTGATAAAAAGTTTTATGAATATTCAGAAAGACTTGTAAACAGAGCTAATATCAATGGCGGCGGTGATAATGTTACAGTTGTCACGATATCATATTGATTATTGAGGGAAGGAGTTTAAATTATGGATAATTTTTGCGGAAAAAGACTTGACGGCAGATATGAAATCAAAGAGATTATCGGTGTTGGTGGAATGGCTGTCGTATATAAGGCTTATGATAATATTGATGACAGAATAGTTGCAATTAAGATTCTTAAAGATGAGTTTTTATCAAACGAAGAATTCAAAAAGCGCTTTAAGAACGAATCAAAAGCCATCGCTGTTCTATCACATCCTAATATTGTACGTGTTTATAACGTTAGCTTTGGTGATAGAATTCAGTATATAGTTATGGAGTATGTGGATGGTATCACATTAAAAGAATATATTGAACAACAAGGTGTTTTGAATTGGAAAGAAGCTGTACATTTTATGGGACAGATTCTTGCGGCATTACAGCACGCTCATGATAAGGGCATTGTACACCAGGACATTAAACCACAGAATATATTATTGCTTCATGACGGAACAATTAAAATTACTGATTTCGGCATTGCAAGATTTAGCAGAGTAGATGCAAATGTTACCACAACTGATAAAGCAATCGGTTCTGTACATTATATAAGTCCTGAACAAGCTCGTGGTGAAGTTACTGACGAAAAAGCTGATATTTATTCTGTTGGTGTTGTAATGTATGAAATGCTTACAGGACAACTTCCTTTCCAGTCAAATAGTGCTGTTTCTGTTGCAATAATGCAATTGCAACAGGACCCAAAACGTCCACGTGAAATTATATCTACAATTCCGATTGGTCTTGAACAGATTACTATGCGTGCTATGCAGAAGAATCCGTTCAGTCGTTATCGTTCAGCAGCTGAAATGCTTGTGGATATTAATGCTTTTAAGAGAAATCCGTCAATTAAATTTGATTATAATTATTTTGTTGACCAATCTCCTACAAAGTACGTTAGAACTGATAATACCCTTACCCGTGACCAACGTGGTATTAATTATAGAAATAATAACAATGCACCGGTTACTGAATCATCATCAATGAATAAAACAACTGCAGTTATGATGGGTGCAATTGCAGGTATTGTTGTTCTTGCTCTACTTTTTGTATTTTTCTTTAATAACCGTAAAGTTGAAGTGCCTAATTTTGAAGGTTTCAACTACTTTACTCAGATAGAAAATGAGAAACAGTATACCGATAATTTTGTATTTGAAATAGAAATAGATGAAGAATCTGAAGAAGAAGACGGAACTGTTCTTAAACAGAATCCTGAAGCAAATACTAAAGTTAAAAAAGGTTCAACAATTACTTTAACTATTTCACAGAAAAGTAGCTTTAAACTCGATTCATCAATTATTGGTATGACAGAAGAAAAAGCTAAGAGCTATCTTACCGCAAGAGGAATTATAACATCTGTTATTACTGAATATTCTGAAACAGTTACTCCTGGCTGTGTAATTAAAACAGACCCTGAAATTGACACAGTAGTTGATGTTGGTTCTGAAGTTGTTTTATATATTGCAACTGATTCTCAGGAAACTGTAAAAGTTCCTGATATTGAAGGTACATCGAAGGAATTAGCTGAGCAGTTAATTGAAGCGGCTGAACTTAAGGTTGGTAAGGTTACAGAAGTAGATAGTTTGTTGGATAAGGGTGTTGTTGTAAAACAAAGTATTGCTAAAAATACTACAGTTCCTATTGGTTCATCAATTGATATTACTGTTAGTAGCGGTAAAGCACCGGCATCATCTGTAGAGATTGATGTTAAACTACCTTCTGTAAACAGAACAGGTACATTACAATTATTTATTAACAACAAATTATCATATACATCTGATAAACTCTATCTCGATGGTGGTACAACAAAAGTAACATTATCAGGTACAGGTGCAGACAACAGCTATACAATAACTATTGATGATAGCACAATTCAGAAAGGTAAAGTGGACTTTACAAAATCTCCTGCTGAAATATCACAGGTTGAAAATATAGCTTTTGTTAATAAAATTGAGTTAATCAGTGTTGTTGATATGTATCAGCAGGATGCCATTGAGGCTCTACTTGAACTTGGATTCAGTAAAGGCAATATTGAAACAAAATCTGAATATAATTCATCATATGCTAAAGGTGTTGTATTCAAACAGACACCGGAATCAAGTGGCTCATCAAAAATATCAGCTAATACAAAGATTACTTTATATGTAAGTAAAGGTCCACAGCCTACTACAACGACAACAACTACAACTACTCCGGCTCAGGCTAATGTACAATAACATAATTATATGGAAAATTTTAAAGGAATAATTACAAAGGGTATTGGCGGCTTCTACTATGTTGAAGTCGCCAATGCGACATATGAATGTAAAGCAAGAGGTATATTCAGAAAAAACAGAATTACCCCTCTTGTCGGCGATACTGTTGATATATCAGTTAATGATAATGCAGAAAATACAATTGATTTGATTTATGAAAGAAAAAACTTTTTAATCAGGCCTCCTGTATCTAATATCGATAATTTAATTATAGTTGTATCAACTGTTGACCCTAAACCAAACTTTTTTGTTATTGATAAATTAATAACAACTGCTGAATACAAGAATATTGAACCATATATTGTAATTTCTAAAACGGATTTAGCGTCTTATCATGAGATATATGATGTTTACAAGGACACAGGAATCACAATTATAATACTTGATGCTGAAGACTCAATTGATAAAATTAAATCAATTATGAAAGGTAAAATCAGCGCATTTACCGGTAATTCTGGTGTTGGTAAAACTACATTGTTAAATCGTCTTGACACTACACTTAACTTATCTACGGGAGAAATCAGTGATAAATTGGGCAGAGGTCGTCATACTACACGTCAGGCACAACTTTTTAATATTTGTGGTGGATATATCATTGATACACCTGGCTTTTCATCCTTTGATTTTGAGAAAACAGAGATAATCAAGAAGAATGACTTGCCTTATTGCTACAGAGAGTTCAGAGATTATCTGGGAACGTGCAAATTTACGTCTTGTGCACATATTAATGATAAAGGATGTTCAATCTGTGAAGCCGTTAAAAACGGCAAAATAAGCGAAATTAGACATAATAACTATATTCAGCTTTATAATCAGGCAAAGGAAATAAAAGAATGGGAATTATAAAAAAAAGATGTGTAATCGTTGGTGGTGGAGATTGTTCTGTTGAAATCATAAAATCAAATATCAACAACGATGATTACGTCATATGTGCTGATAGTGGTTTTGATATTACTTTTAAAGCCGGAATTACACCTGATTTGTTAGTAGGTGATTTTGATTCAATTCATTCTATACCGGATAATGTTGAGAAGATTATTTATCCTGTAGAAAAAGACGTTACTGATTGTGAGGCATCATACCTCGAAGCTGTTAAACGTGGTTATCGTGAATTTCTACTTTTAGGTGGTACAGGTGGCCGTTTTGAACATACATTTGCAAATATTTCCATTATAGCAAGAGCATCAAGAGAAGGAAATCAAATTACTATAATTGATGATAAACACATCTTTAGGGCTATTACAAATTCATCTATAAAAATTCCGTTTAAACCGGATAAACAGATTTCCGTTTTCAGCTTTGGTGATAAATCATATGGTGTGTGTGAAAATGGATTTCATTATCCACTTGATGATTATACACTTGACCCATTTATACCTATTGGAATAAGTAATGATATAAAATCTGAATACGGCGAAATATCCGTTGAAAAAGGTACTCTGATTATTATCGAAACCAAGATGTAACAAATCATTCCTTCCTGCGTATAATGTACTAAATACATAAAGCAGGGGGGATTTTTTTGGGAAGAAGAAAAGGTTTAAACGGAATCGTATTTATTGCATTGGGATTGGGATTACTTGTTTCTTTAATTCTTCCCGCAAAAGCTGTGATTGTGATACTTGCAGTTGCTCTTGTTATTTGTGGAATCTTTCTCTGCAATAGTTAGGGGAGGCACTTTAATGAAAGTTGTTGTAATGAAAAGCCCTAAAATCTTAGGAGGAATACTAAGAAAAATATTTGGCATAAAAAAAGTAGATATACAGTAAAAAAACAACCACCCGTCAAGCGGGTGGTTTTATTGTTATAAATCTTTATTTACATTTTCTTCTTTTGATAATTCTATTGGATTTTCATTAATTTCATCAATTTCTTCATTATCAATTATCAGATTTTCATCAGCTATATCATTGAATTCTTTTTCTGATTCTTCCCATATACCCGATTTTTTGTTTTTGAAAATCAGTAATTTGTTTTTATTAAGGTAGTATATGACAATCAATAATATAACAAAGAATAACGAGATAAATAGAGCTATTGTTGTTCCTGGAATATTATATCTGAAGTTAATTGTATGTTTACCCTTTGTTACTTTTACACCTAATAATGCATTTGATATTTTAAAAATATCATTTTCATCTACTTTCTCACCATCAACATATACACTCCATGCTTTATCATATGGAATTGATGTATAAAGCACTTCATTTTCTTCAGCTGCGAATTTGCCTTCAATATTTGTCTCTGTTACGTGTGTATATTCAATCTGACCTGATAATAATTTATTATATCCTTCAATAAATTTTTCATTATCCATTGTAAAGATAATAAAATCAACATTTGCATAATTATTTTCATCTTTAATAGGCATATCCACAGTTATAACGTCGTTTGCATCGTAATTACCAAGGTCAAGAATATATCCATCAAGAACATTCATTGTAGTTGAAATCATAGAAGATGTTACAGAAACACTGTCAAGCTGTCTTGAATAAAGATATAAATATGTGTGACCTTGAACTGGGGTAGTTATATTTGCAGTAACTGTAGCAGGGTCAGCTTCATTAATTTTATAAAAAGTGAAATTACCGATTTCTTTTTCATGCTCACCAATTTCATAAACATTATCATAACTTAGTTCGTATGAATAATGTTTATTGTAAATGTTATCAATGCCTGTTGCAAGTTTGAAAAGCTCAGCCTGAGCATCAACAGGTGTATCATAAAGTGAAGCATCCCAATTAATAATTTTGTCTGAAACAGGGAATCCGATATTTAAAAAATATTCGTTTTCATACGCTGTATATGTTGCATTGTTATCAGTATATGAATAATAAGGTCCCTCACTGATAAGATTATGTCTGTCATAGATATATTTAATTGAGAATAATGAATTGTAAATCGGTGTTTGAGGATTGTATGTGAAGCTATTGATATTATTGCCATATAATCCAATATCTTTCTGTAAATTCGAAACACTTTCATAAGCCATTGATGAAAAAACAGAAACGCCATGATAATCATACCAACTTGGGTCCATTCTTGCACGAGAATCAGATAATTCTACACGGTAAAACAAAGTATCATCATTTTCATCAACTTTAATTTGAAGTGATTTGAAGCTATCATAATCTTCAGTGTAATTTGTTTTTGACTGATTTGCAACATAATGGTCAGTATTTGCAATTATTGTTTCAGAAATGACTGAACAAACAATAATAATTGAAATTGCATATGCTTGACTTTTCTTGCTTTCAAATAATCCAAGAAGAATAGTAAATACAATTACAAAGAAAATAGAAATAAGAACAGTTGAAGAGTCAACATTAGCTGAGCCAATTTTTTCAGTAAGAATAATAAAAGCTATTATTGAAATGCCAATTGATAAAATCTGTTTCTTACTCGAGGTATTAATATTAACAAAGCCCTTGTATGCCAATGTAATAAGGATGAAAGAATACATAAATGATTGACGATATGGTAAATCATTTGGGAAATGTAATCCGTGCCAGAAAAAATTTAAGAAATTCAGATTAAAACTGAAATACATAACAACAAGAAGAACGATTGTTGCAATTTTTTCTGTTGAACGAATTTTATTTGAATACATGTAAATTGGAATTAACATTAAAGTTAGAATACCACAATATACATTCGGATAGACAGTATCACCACTACTTCGGATTGTTGGCTCAAGGCTCGCAAGATGATTTGCTAAAAAATCGAAAATTGTAAAATAACTCTTAATTTCTGTTGGATGATTTCCTGATGTAGCTGAAGATGAACTTAAAATATATGCAACGGGAAGTAACATAAATAAAAGTATTACACCAACAGAAATGGAAGACAAACCAAAACGAAGAGCGCTCTGTATAAAAAACGAACGTTCAAATTTATTATAATTAATAGTTGACTTTTTTAAATTATCAGTTTTTTTGCTGATATCATCTATTGAACAAAAATAATAATACAAAAAGTACAAACAGGAGAATATGCAAAGCATAAAGCCAATATAATAATTTGTAAATATAGCTATTGAAAGGAAAATGATGTAAGTTGTACATTTTCCTTTGTTTATTATTTTTTCAATTCCAAGCGCAACCAATGGCAAGAGATACATTGTATCTATCCACATAACATTCCAATAATAGGCTACAAAATAAGCACAGAATGCATACATGATACCAAAAGCAACAGTTATTGGGCCATTAGCATTTTTTGATTTTTTCAGATAATAAGAAAGAGACATTGAGCTGAATATTGCTTTTAGTGCAATCAATGCAGCAACAGCTTCAAAAGTATTTTTATGCCCGAATAATAAAAGTATAATAGAAAGTGGACTTGACAGATAATTAAAAAAGTTGCCTATAAACGGACTTCCCAAACCGGTATTCCATGAATAAATCAATGATTCACCTGACGTAATTCTATCGTAAAGCTCGGAAAAAAGAGGACCATATTGATGATACAAATCCATTCTGTATATGATTTTATCTCCAAAGGGAATTATTGAATAACAAAAATATACAATTGATATAATGAAGAGCGCAACTCCACCGGAAATAAGAACGTATTTATTGTTAGTAATTAAAGAATTGATTTTTGATTTCATTATAAACACCTTTTAAAATATATTTAATAGATTATATCATATCAGACAATTTATTTCAATAAATTTTGTAATAAGAGGGGACAAGTAATCATAATTTTAAACGAGGTGATTAAATGGACAAATTACTTCTCTCCAGATTTAATGAAATTATTACATATGTTTCTCCAAGAATACAATATTATCTTAAAAATATAAGTGAAAACACAATAAACAATATTCAGGAAATACGGATACGTTCAAATCGACCGATAGTTATTGTAACAAGTGCCGGCAGTAGTTTTTTGAATAAATCAGGTAAGTTATGTTATATTTTATCTTCAAATTGTGTTACAGCAACTGAAAACGAAATAAATGATTGTGTAAATAAAATGTGTGGATATTCAATGCATAGTCATTATGAAGACATACTTAATGGATATATAACATTACCAAACGGGTCAAGAGTCGGATTAACAGGAACTGCCGTCTATGATAAAAATGAAGTTAAAGGAATGAAAAACATTGATGGAATAAATATTAGAATTCCACGGTTTATATCAGGAATTTCAGAGTCATTATTCAATAGTATTTTTGAGAAAAATACTGCGGGATTAGCAATAGTTGGTCCACCATCTTCAGGTAAAACAACATTATTGAAAGACCTTGTTTATCAATTTTCGTCAGGACGAACAGGAAAGTATTATAAAGTATGTGTCATTGATGAAAGAAAAGAAATTATATCATCTCATAATGATTATTCATTAATCGGTTTAAACACAGATGTACTATATGGGTATCCTAAATCCAAAGGAATATCAATGGCGGTAAGAACTCTTTCACCTGATATTATTGTCTGTGACGAAATTGATTCAAATGAAGTAGATACTATAGTTGATGTAATGAATACGGGTGTATGTTTTATAGTTAGTGTTCATGCATTAAATTTTGAAGAATTGAAAAGAAAAAAATTTTATAAATTAATGATAGATAACAAATGCATTAACTATATTGCATTATTAAAAGGGTGTCATGAACCAGGAACTATTTCTAAAATAATAAAGATTGATGGTGAAATCAATGAAAACTTTGTTAATTATAATGATATCAATAGTGACCATTATAATAGCATTGAATTATACAAGAACAATCAAACTGCATATAAAAGCGGTTAATCAATGTATTCTTATGATAGAAAATATTGAAATTTTATTATCATATAGTAATTTAAATGTCGAA
>JAZNLY010000010.1:0-2940 GCA_045579305.1 Candidatus Fimenecus sp.
TTTTTTGCACAAAAGACTGAGGGAGAGATTAAATACTTTCCCTCTTTTTTTATCGTAAAATTTTCTGTTTATCAATAAAATTTTATTGACAAACGATAAAAATAGTGGTATTTTTAAGGTAATATATGGTTAAAAGGAGAATTTTATGAAATCCAAAAACAAATCAGTTTATTTATCTATTGCATTCACAACACTTTTTACATTAGCAATGTTGTTTTTAACAGTTACAATTCCTTGGCTTGTACCGTTCCTTTGCAAGGTTATGGAGCGTGAAACGTTGGTATCTTTTATGACTGTTGTGGCATATATGGCATTACCGGCAGGGTGGGGAGCAGTTTGGTTACTTTATAACATACTGTTCAATGTTAAGAAGAAGCAGATTTTCATTGATAAAAATGTGAAATATCTTCGCGTTCTTTCAAAACTTTGTTTTTATGTAGGCTGTGTTAGTGCTGTGGCAATGTTTCAATATCTTGGCTTCTTGTTTGTATCAATTGCAGCGTTCTTTATTGGTCTCATGGTTCGAATTGTTAGAAATATAATTCAAGAAGCTATCGAAATTAAAGAAGAAAACGATATGACAGTTTAGGAGGATGATTTTTATGGCGATAAAAGTTAATCTTGATATGGCTCTCGCAAGAGCTAAAATGACATCTGGTGAATTAGCAGAAAGGGTAGGCATCACTCAGGCTAATTTGTCAATTCTCAAAACAGGCAAAGCAAAAGCAGTACGATTTTCAACCCTTGAAGCAATTTGCCGCGAACTTAATTGTCAACCGGGAGACATTTTAGAATATACTGACGGAGCAAACCTCTCACTTATAAACTCTAAGGAGGCATAGTTATGGATAATATTCAGAATAATACAAATTCTTCCAATCAACCAGTGTTAGATACTAATTCTTATGTAAGTCCTTGCGTAAACCAAATTCAACCCATACCACAAAAGAAAATTGAGCTCGAAAAAGTTGATTATGTTTTCTTCGGCGTTTTTGCTGGGTTAGCCATTTGTACTGTTTTCTTTGGATTATTTGGTGGTATGGCAATCGGTTTTACCATAAGTTCAATTGCATTAGTTGTAGCGTTAGCGGTATATATGTTTAAAAACGGTGAATTTTCTTTCGTTTCAGTCGCATCACTTGTATTGGCGGTAGCCTCAAGTCTTACTTTTACTCTTTATGCTATTGACTTTCTTTCAAGATTTTTAGCTTTTGTGATTTATTTTTCATCAACAACTATGTGTGCAGTTTCAATTGTTGATAAAATGGTAATGGACACATTTGAAGGTGTAATAAAATATTTTCGTTCAGTTGTAATTTCACCTTTCAGGAATTTTTTATTACCTGTAAAAACACTCTTAAAAAACGATAAAAATAAAACAGTAATTCAGATTGGCGGAGCTTTTTTAGCAACAATACCTGTCTTGGTCGTTGTTATTCCTTTGCTTACAAGTGCAGATGCAGCGTTTGAAGGCTTGGTTGGTAAAATTGCGGAGAGTCTTGGAATGACAGTTTTAAAACTGATTTTATCCGTTGTATTGACAGGCTTTTTATTAGCATTTGCAGTTTCGTGTAAATATAAGTTGAATGAAACAAATTCAAAACCAATAAATTTTGAAAAAGCAAGAACCTTAAAATCACCATTTGCAGTAACATTTCTTGGAATGATTGCTTTTGTCTATCTCGTGTATATGTTTTCACAGACAGCGTACTTTTTCAGCGCTTTTTCTGGAATACTTCCTAAAGGGTATGAATTCAGCTTTGCAGAATATGCAAGGCGAGGTTTTTTTGAAACAGAAGCAATTGCGTTTATAAATCTTGTGCTTATGGGTGGAATTCAATGGAAAGCTGTTCGTCGTGAAAATGGTGAACTTAATCCGATACTTAAAGGTATAATGACATTTATAAGCGTATTTACAATTTTATTTATTATCACAGCTCTTTCAAAAATGGTGATGTATATTGGTGAATATGGACTTACAGTACTTCGTCTTTTTACATCTGTATTCATGATTGCAACAGCGGTTGTAATTGTAGCATTTATAATAAGAGTTTTTAAAGCTGAACTTAATACAATGAAATATGCAGTTGTGATTTCATTGTCATTGTTTACATTGCTTTGTTTATGTGGAATTGACCGCACAGTAGCACAGTATAATGTTAATGCTTATCTGAGCGGTATGCATGAAAGCATTGATTTATATACTTTAGAAGGTCTTTCTGAATCATCAATTCCTTACATATATAAGCTAACTGTATGTGGTGATAAAACAATTGAAAAAGAATCAAAACGAATTATTTATATGATTTATGATTGGTATGTAGACAATAGTAGTGTCACCTATGATGAAGTTGAAACAAAGACATACAGTGCGACTTATAAAGCAACTTGTGGCTTTACATTATCAGAATATTTTGCAACAAAATCTTTTAATAAAGCAGAAATAGACTGGTATTATGATGATTATGATTACGATTCTGGTGATAACCAGGTTATAGAAGATGAAGTAACTGTTTTGGAAGAATGAAATTTAATACAAAGAAAAAACGGACATCGTTTGATGTCCGTTAATTTTCGTATTAGCTTTGAATTAAACTGCTCTTTCAACCTTACCTGAACGAAGGCAACGAGTACAAGCATAAACTCTCTTAGGAGAGCCGTTTACAACTGCTTTAACTCTTTTAACGTTTGGTTTCCATGTTCTGTTTGAACGTCTGTGTGAGTGAGAAACCTTGATGCCGAAAGCAACGTCTTTACCACAATATTCGCATTTTGCCATTTCAAAGGCACCTCCTTGTATACGGGGATATAAATAATCAAATTACAACAAGAGACATTGTAACAGAAACTTTTATATTTTGCAAGTCTTTTTTGAAAAATATTTTAAATAAAATGTAGAAAAATACTTGCATTTTGAAAATAAATAATATATAATACATT
>JAZNLY010000011.1:0-3732 GCA_045579305.1 Candidatus Fimenecus sp.
GGGACGGATATTTGTATCCGTCTCTTTTTTGATAAATTGGAGTTTATCTGGATAATTGATGTGTGTTTCTCGGCTCCCCTGAAAGGGGAGCTGTCGAGCGTTAGCGAGACTGAGGGGTTTGTTATTGAATTATATAACCCCTCTGTCACTTCGTGACATCTCCCCTTTCAGGGGAGACAAGATAATTAAATCACCCCGACAAATTATAATTCATCACAAGGTTTTTATATATTTTCAACATAATTTGACACTTATTTTCTACTCTTTGAAATTTACTTGTTATCTTGCTTTTACCACTATTTTCATATATAATAATTTAAATGCGTGTAATGATAAATAAAAATGGCAATCATACTGTCGATTGAGGTTAAAATATGAACTTATCAACAAAAAACACAAAAAAGATTCTGGGGATAATCACCTTTGGAATTGTTCTTTTTACAATTTCACAGAATTTGTCATCACTCACCTCTTTTTTCAAAGGTTTCCTTGGAATTCTGGCACCTTTGATTATAGGTCTTTGTCTGGCATTCATCCTTAACATCCCTATGAATGTGCTTGAAAAAACTGTTTTCAAGAAAATTGGAAAAAGCAAAAACAAATTTGTAAATAAGTTATTGCGACCTGTAAGTCTTATTTCCACTATTGTTCTTATGGTGGCGTTTATTGTTCTTTTGCTTTTCATTATAATCCCACAACTTCACAGCTCCATTCTTCTCATAACAGAAAAAATACCTGTTTATTATGAAAATGTTGTGGAATGGATTGATTCTGTAATTACACGTTTCAGTCTTGATATAAATACTGATATTCTCCATAATCCAAAATTCAATATGGAAACGCTTACATCAATGTTCGGAAAATTCTTTACATTTGAGAGTGCAGGAGATATTCTCAATACTACAGTAGGTGTTACTTCTTCTGTAATTTCCGGAATTACAAATTTAATTATCGGCTTTATTGTTGCCATATATATTCTTGCCGAAAAAGAAAAAATCGGTAATTTTATAAACAAATTACTTGAAAAAACATTACCTGAAAAAGCTCATAACAGAACTCTTGATATCTGTTCAGTTGCATCAACTTCCTTTTCAAACTTTATAACAGGACAGTTTACAGATGCATTGATTCTCGCTGTTCTTTGCTTTATCGGAATGTGTATTTTCCGTTTTTCAAATGCCGCGGTTATCTCGGTTATAATCGGAATAACAGCACTCATCCCTGTTATCGGACCTTTGATTGGTGAGTTTATCGGTTGCTTTATAATTTTTATGGAAAGCCCTTTAAAAGCTCTTCTTTTCCTCATATTTGTCTTAATTCTTCAGGCAATCGACAACAACTTTATCTATCCGAAGGTTGTGGGCAAATCAGTCGGACTTCCCGGAATCCTCGTTTTCCTTGCCGTTATCATCGGTGGTAATGTTGGTGGTATTATGGGCGTATTGCTGGGTGTACCTGTTGCTTCTGCATTATATTCGCTTGTTGTGGCCTGGCTCAACAGTAAGCCTGACGAAGAAATAATTATTTCAGATAATACGGACGATACAGATAAAACAGAAGAAAAATCAGAATAACTTTTATATAATTTTTGTAGGTGTAAATTATGCGTAAATTAGGCTTTGACAATGAAAAATATCTTCGTATGCAATCCGAGCATATCAAGGAGAGAATCAGCAAATTTGGTGGTAAGCTCTATCTTGAATTCGGTGGTAAGATTTTTGACGACTACCATGCTGCAAGAGTACTTCCGGGTTTTAAACCTGACAGTAAGATGAAGATGCTCCTTCAGCTTAAAGATGATTCTGAAATTATTATTGCAATCTGTGCAAAGGATATTGAAAAGAATAAAATCCGTAGTGACTTAGGCATTACCTATGACCTTGACGTACTTCGTCTTATCGATATTTATCACGGATTCGGTCTCTATGTTGGTGGTGTTGTACTCACACAGTATTCAACTCAGCCATCAGTTATTGCTTTTGAACAGAAGCTTCAGAGCCTTGGCATAAATGTTTATCGCCACTACCCTATCGAAAACTATCCGCTTGACGTTGAACTTATCGTTAGCGATGACGGATATGGTAAAAACGACTACATCGGAACTACCCGACCTCTTGTTGTTATCACTGCTCCCGGTCCGGGTAGTGGTAAAATGGCAGTCTGCCTTTCTCAGCTTTATCACGAGCACAAACGCGGAATCAAGGCAGGATATGCTAAATTTGAGACATTCCCTATCTGGAATTTATCACTCAAGCATCCTGTAAACCTTGCTTATGAGGCTGCAACTGCAGACCTTAATGATGTCAATATGATTGACCCATTCCACCTTGAGGCTTATGGCGTAACAACTGTTAACTATAATCGTGACGTTGAGAATTTCCCTGTACTTAACACAATTTTTGAAGAAATCTATGGTGAGTCACCATACAAGTCACCTACTGATATGGGTGTTAACATGGCAGGTAATTGCATTATTGACGATGATGTTGTACTTATGGCTTCTAAAAAGGAAATTCTTCGTCGTCACTGTAACTATCTTGTTCAACAGAAAAACAACAAGAACGTTTCAAGTGAACTTTACAAAATCGAGCTTATTATGAAGCAGCTTAACATTAGCACAGATGACAGACCTGTTGTTTCAACTGCACTTAACATTTCAGAACAAACCAATGCTCCTGTTACTGCAATTGAACTTCACGACGGAAGAATTATTTCAGGTAAAGCCTCCGACCTTTTAAGCTCAACATCTGCTATGCTTCTGAATGCTTTGAAGGCTCTTGCAAATATCGATGATGAAATTCTCCTTATCTCACCTACTGTATTCGAGCCTATCAAGGAATTAAAGGTTAAAATGCACGAGATGGATACAAGTCTTCATCCTGATGAAATCCTTATTGCTCTTTCAATCTGTGCTACTATGAATCCTCTTGCCAAACAGGCACTTGATGCAATTAAGGGGCTTAAAGGTTGCGATGTACATGCTACTGTTGTGCTTTCTGATACAGACAAAGAAACCTTACGTAAAATCGGTACAAACGCAACTTACGAACCATATACAAAGAACGACAATTTATATTACAATTAAAAACCTAAACGGGACTGAAATATCAGTCCCTTTTTGTTATTTTCTTAACAAAATCACCTTGACATAAAATTAAGATTTTACTATACTTATATTATTGAGATTATGCTCAAAAATTGAGAAGGATGTGTTTGTATGAATCCACAGTATGAATCATTATTTACTCCTTGGAAAATTGGTAATGTTGAAATCAAAAACAGAATAGTTATGTGCCCTATGGGTGGTACATCTCTTTTTGGTTGGTTTGAACTTGGCGGTTGCCATTTTGACAAGGAAGCTGCTAAACTTTTCCTTGAAAGAGCTAACAACAATGTTGGTCTTATCATTCCCGGTATTGCTCCTCTTCGTGATACTTTCTGGGGAAAATGGCTCTGGCAGAATCCAAAGATGTTCGAAGAACTCAAAGAATTTATGGACGAAATCCATAAGACAGGTGCAAAATTGTTCGTTCAGTTGACTGCCGGTATGGGCAGAAGCTGGGCTATTACTGAACTTGTTGCTCCTCTCCACAGAAATAAGTTTACTCGTGCTCTTGTTAAGCCTATTCTTGATACTTCTCACGAATTAGCTTCTCCAAGTCCACAGCCTTCTCGTTGGGCTCCTGATATTATCTGTCCTGAAATGACAAAGGAACAGATTCACGAAATTAT
>JAZNLY010000012.1:0-6438 GCA_045579305.1 Candidatus Fimenecus sp.
CAGGGAATTGACAGACTTGGCGTACCAATGACTTATGATAACGACGGTCCATCCTGCGTTAAGGGTGCTCACGGTCAGACATATTTTGATTGTGGTACTGCTTATCCTTGTGCTACTGCTATTGCTTGTACATGGAATGACGACCTTGCTTTTGAAATGGGTAAGAGCGCAGGTATTGAAGCAGATGCTATGGACACAGATATCTGGTATGCTCCCGGCGCTAACATCCACAGAAATCCTATGGGTGGCAGAAACTTTGAATACTTCTCAGAAGACCCACTCGTAGCAGGCAGAATGTCAGCAAACATTGTTGCAGGTGCAAAATCTGAAGGACTTATCACTACAATCAAGCACTTTGTTCTCAATGAACAGGAATCACACAGAAATGGTATTTTCACATGGGCTGACGAACAAACCTTGCGTGAAATTTATCTTAAAGCTTTTGAAATCCCTGTAAAAGAAGGCGGTTCAGACGGTGTTATGTCTGCTTATAACAGACTTGGTACTGACTGGTGTGGCGGTTGTTCCGAGCTTCTCAATGACCTTCTGAGAACTGAATGGGGTTACACAGGTTATGTTATTTCCGACTACTCAAGCAATATGTCAGGTTCAGGTTATATGGGCCCGGTTGTTGCTGTTTACAACGGAAATGACACAATGCTCACAGGACTCTGGCTTCTCAGCAAGCCTTCACACGTTATTGAGATGAAGAAAGCATACAGAAACGACCCGATTGGTTTCGGAACTGCTCTCCGTGAGGCTTGTCGCAACATTATGAATGTTAAGATGAAGACAAAAGCCTTCCTTGAACCAAGTGAAGATGCTCCTTACCTTACAGACTTGTTCATCAAAGAGGATGAATGGGAATGGACAGAACCGCATCTCCTCTCAAGCATCAAATATGTTTTCAGTAATGTTGTAAATGCTGTAATTCTTGTTGTAAGAGTTATTATGTAGAATATGATTTAAGACGGTAGTTTCCCCTACCGTCTTTTTTGTAATTATATCATTGACACTCATCTTTTACAGTGGTAATATTTTCTTGTTGATTAAAGTGCAAAAAATTTTCAAAGGAGAATAATTATGAAAAAATTACTTTCAATCATACTGGTTGTTGTTATTGCTTTTTCTTGTTTTACAATAACCGCTTCAGCTGTATGTGGTCACAAACTTTCTTGTAGAATGGTTTATATCTATTACGATTCATTTGGTCATATAGCAAGAGCAATATATTACTGTGACATTTGTAACCTCACATATAATTATGAAGACCATATTGCAGTGCACAGAGACACAAATGGCGATAAATACTGTGACTATTGCGGAGCTGTAAATGTTGGCGGTTCAGGCGGTTCAGGTGGTTCAGGCGGTTCAGGCGGTTCAGGCGGCGGCTCAAGTTCCTGCTCTCATTCCAGCAGTGTTTTTGCTTACTATGATTATACATGTTCTGATAGCTCTAACAAATACCACCTTGTTACTACCTTCAGAAAATGCAGGTCGTGTGGTGCTACTTTCCCTGATATTTCTTCTATGTCCATGGAACATCACTATGATAACAACGGCGATAAAAAATGCGACTTGTGTGGTATAAACGGAATGAGCTGTGACCATTTCTATACTTCTACTACTGAATATGAATATTATGATTTATCATTCCACAAAGTTAATAATATTGGGACCTGCCAATTCTGTAAAGATAAAAAAACAGAATCAGATATAAAACCACATACTGATGAAAATCAGGATAAGATTTGCGACAACTGTGGATATAAAGATATCGTTCTCGTAACCGACAGTTCTGCTACTCCTTGCTCTCACACCGGTGACACTTTAGCTTATACTCAATATGAACAGCCAAATGACCTTAAACAGCATACTACTGTAACTCATTCAACTTGTACTCTTTGTAATAATGCATATATTTCAAAGGTGTATGATGAATACCATAAAGACCGTGACAAGGATAGTGTGTGCGACATATGCAGTGTGATAGTTGACCATACCGAACACTACGACGAGGACAAAAATGATGAATGTGATTTCTGTGATAAGATTCTTAAAACACACCAGCACATACTCGTCGAAAACGTAAACTATAAAGAAAATGCTTTAATCAAAGTGAATGCAGACAATTTACCTGAAGGTGCTCGTATTGCTATATATGAATCATACGTTTCTTTATCCTGCGGGGAAGAATTGGCAACAAGCACTGACAGCAATTTCGAGTGGGAATCACGACCACTTAAAGAACGGGCATACTTTATAATTAAAATAATTGATGAAAATGGCAACACAATCATAGACTCGTCAAAAACAGATTCATATATTATCGTGGTCAATGTGGAAGATACATTCGGACTCAGAATAAAAGCATTCTTCAGAAGATTATTCGGTAAGGATATGACTAACGAAATTGGTACTTACGAATTCAATTTTTAAATGCGTAATTATTGAAATTAAACTTGACTTATAGTTAATCTTTTGCTATAATTTTTTGGATATTGAAACACGATGAAAAAGAAAGTAGATTAAGTGAGTATTCTTACCAGAGAGTTGTGCCGTGGCTGAAAGCACATAAGCGGAAAGCTTAGTTGAAGTTCCCTTTGGAGTGGCTTTACTGAAATAGCAGTAGGTATTGACGGTTTGTTCTCGTTATTGAACACGGAAAGTGTTTGCTTTTTGCAAAAATTTGGGTGGTACCGCGGATTTTATTCGTCCCATACTCTTTTGAGTGTGGGATTTTTTTATTTCTATTCCCAATTTCCGAATAAAAAACAAAGTGAGGAAGAAAAATGAGAGAAAAACTTGAAGCTATCCGTACTCGTGCGGAAGCAGAACTCAGCACTTTTACCGAACAGAGTCAGCTTGAAGAATTCAGAGTTCAGGTGCTCGGTAAAAAAGGTGAACTTACATCAATGCTTAAGATGATGGGTTCATTGTCAGCCGAAGAAAGACCTGTTATGGGTCAGATTGTCAACGAGGTCCGTGCCTTTGTTGAGAAAAAAATTGCAGAAAAGAGTCAGGAGCTGAAAGAACTTGAACTTAAAAAGGAAATCGAAAGCACACCAGTTTTCGACATTTCTGTTCCTGCTAACTTAACAAGAGGTTCATATCATCCTATCACACTTGTACAGCGTCAGTGTGAAAGTGTTTTCCGTTCAATGGGCTTTAACATTGAGGATTATTCTGAAATCGTTACTGACTATGAATGCTTTGAAGCACTTAACATTCCAAAGGACCACCCTGCAAGGGATATGCAGGACACATATTATCTCGATAACGGTCAGTTGTTGAAATCTCACACATCTGCTGCACAGAATGCTATTTATAAAAAGTATAAGGATGCGCTTGTGAATGACGGAATGCCAATCAAGGCTATTTTCCCGGGTCGTTGTTTCAGAAACGAAGCAACTGACGCTTGTCACGAAAACACATTCTTCCAGATGGAAGGTGTTATGGTTGACAAGGATATTTCAATTTCAAACCTTATTTACTTTATGAAAACTATGCTTTCAGAAGTATTCCAAAAGGACATTAAAGTTCGTCTTCGTCCGGGCTTCTTCCCATTCGTTGAACCCGGTTTTGAGCTTGACATCTCTTGTCTTATCTGTGGTGGTGAAGGTTGTCCGTCTTGTAAGCACAGTGGTTGGCTTGAGCTCTGCCCTTGTGGTATGATTCATCCTGAAGTTCTTAAAGCTGGTGGAATTGACCCTGAAGAATACACAGGTTTCGCATTCGGACTTGGTCTTACCCGTCTTGCAATGATGAAATATGGTGTTAAAGATATCCGTGATTTGAACAGTGGTAGTCTTAAGACTCTTACACAGTTCACAGACGACGAAAATTAAGGAAGGAGGAGTAAATTATGTTTTTATCAATGAACTGGATTAGTGATTTCGTTGACCTTAGGGGTCTTGACAAAATGGAGTTAATCCGTAAATTTTCACTTTCAACTGCTGAAGTTGAGAACGAAATCTTCTTTAAAGGCAGTGACTTTTCAGGTATCGTTGTTGCTGAAATCAAAGAAATCGAAAATCATCCGAAATCAGAAAAGCTCCACCTTCTCAAGGTTGATATTGGTGAAGCAGAATTGGTTGATGTTGTCTGCGGTGCACCAAATGTAAGAGTTGGTATGAAAACTGCTTTTGCAAAGGTTGGCGCTCGTCTTGGTGAAATCGAAATCGCACCAAGACCACTTGCAGGTTTCATGTCAAATGGTATGTGCTGTTCTGAAAAGGAAATCGGAATTTCTGATGACAATTCAGGCATTATGGACATCCTTGACGAAGTTAAGAACGGTACTGACCTTAAAGACCTTTACGAAATCGACGATATCGTTTTCGAGGTTGACAACAAGTCACTTACAAATCGGCCTGACCTTTGGGGACATTATGGTATTGCACGTGAATTTGCTTCTCTTGCAGGTCGCGAATTAAAGCCATTACCACAGGTTGACCTTTCAAAATACGATAATCTTCCAAAAATCGACCTTAAAATTGAAGATACTCTCTGTCAGAGATACTCTTGCTTACAGGTTGCAAATATCAAGAAGAACGTAAGCCCTGTTAATATGAGAATCCGTCTTTTCTACTGCGGTATGAGAGGAATTAACCTTCTTGCTGACCTTACAAACTACCTTATGCTTGAAATGGGTCAGCCAATGCACGCATTTGACTCAAGAAAGGTTGAAAAAATCAGAATCAAGCGCTTCGCAGAGGCTTTCACATTCCGGACACTTGACGGAATTGACAGAAATATTGACGAAAACACACTTATGATTTGCAACGGTGACTCCCCTGTTGCTATTGCAGGTATTATGGGTGGTCTTGACTCTGAAATTGTAGAAGATACAACAACTCTTACTCTTGAATCAGCAACATTCAATGCTGCATCCATCCGTAAGTCAACTGTTCGACTCTCTCATCGTACTGACGCTTCAAACCGTTACGAAAAGTGCCTTGACCCTGAAATGACAGTTCCAGCTATCGGAAGATTTGTAAATCTTCTTATGGAAATTGACCCTGATGCTCAGGTTGTTTCTTCACTTACTGACGAATATGCTTTCAAGTATCCTGCAGTTACACTTGATTTCGACAAGGCATTTATCGACAAGTACACAGGTATCGAAATTCCAAATGATACTATCGTAAATACTCTTAATTCACTTGGCTTCAAGGCTTCAAATGATGGTGACAATTTCACGGTTGAAGTTCCAAGCTGGAGAGCAACAAAGGACGTTACTATCAAGGCTGACATTGTTGAAGAAATCACAAGAATTTACGGTTACGACAATTTTGATATTCACACTGCTTCTGCTCCACTCTACCCTGTTCGTGCAAAGACAGAAAAGACAGTTGAGGACAGAATCAAGGATATGCTTGTTCATCGTTATTCACTCCACGAGCTCCATTCCTATGTATGGCAGTATTTTGATGAATACAAGGCACTTGGTATGGAAATTGAAGAAAACATTAAGCTTTCAGGTGCTACAAATCCTAATATGGAAACAATCCGTAAGTCAATTATCCCTACACAGCTTTGTCAGGTTAAAACAAACACTAATTTCTCAACTGATTTCGGCGTATTTGAAATCGGCAGAACTGTAAACGGACTTAAAGCAGACGGAATGTGCGACGAAAGAAAGAAGCTCTGTGTCACACTTTTCAGCAAGACAAAGTCACTTGAAGCACTTTACATTGAACTTGCTACAATGCTCTCAGTTATCACTGACAACATCAAGCACAAGGCTCTCACATTCGTTCCGATGGAAGCAACTCTCAATTATGAACATCCGAGAAACCTTAACGAAATCTCTTGCGATGGTGTGGTGCTCGGTAAAATCGGTGTTGTTCACCCGACAGTAAGTAAGAAAATCGACAAGAAGGCATCTATCGTGTTTGCTGAAATTGATGTTCCCATGTTCGCAGACCTTGCTGACGCAGGTATCCACTATGAGGAGCCTTCAAAATTCCCTGCTATGGAAATTGACCTTTCATTTGTAAGTGAAACATTTGCACCAATCGGCAAGGCTATCGAAAACGCAAACTGTCCGCTTATCAAAAAGGTTGAAGTAACTGACACTTACCGTGACGAAAACGGCAAGTCAATTACTACGAGAATGACTTTCTCACATCCTGAAAGAACTCTCACAACTGAAGAAGTTATGGAAGTTGCAAACGGAATTATCGATGCTCTCGCAAAAGACGGAATTGCACTTAAATCATAATATTTTCTATGGGACGTCGACTCGGCGTCCCGTTTTTGATTTGTTTGTACATATATTTCAGATTTTGCCTGATAAATTATAATTTGTAGGGATGATTTAATTATCTTGTCTCCCCTGAAAGGGGAGATGTCACGAAGTGACAGAGGGGTTATATAATTCAATAACAAACCCCTCAGTCTCGCTAACGCTCGACAGCTCCCCTTTCAGGGGAG
>JAZNLY010000013.1:0-3873 GCA_045579305.1 Candidatus Fimenecus sp.
AGGGGAGCCGAGAAACACACATCAATTATCCCTACAAACTCCAATTTATATAAATAATTGATAATAATAATTTTATCAATTTAACAGTTTTATGCATTAAATTATGCATAAATGTATAAAATATGCAGAATATGTAATAAAAATGCATAAAAACCGTATAAATATTCAATAAATAAGTGAAAAATTGCATAAAAATACAAAAAATATTGAAAAAATATGTAAAAACACTTGATTTAATAAAAAAAGCGTGTATAATATATCCCATACTGCATTTTGCACAAAATATAACTCATTTTTTCGGAGGAATATACAATGGAAAAGAAAGATATTAAAAAGGTAGTTTTAGCTTATTCAGGTGGTCTTGATACATCAATTATCATCCCTTGGCTTAAAGAAAATTATAATAACTGTGAAGTTATCGCAGTTTCAGGTGACGTTGGTCAGGGTACTGAACTTGACGGACTCGAAGAAAAAGCAATCGCAACAGGTGCTTCAAAACTTTATGTTCTTGATTTGAAAGAAGAATATGTTGAAGAATACATCTGGCCTTGCCTTAAAGCAGGTGCTGAATACGAACAGTATCTTCTCGGTACATCTCATGCTCGTCCTTGTATTGCAAAGGGACTTGCTGAAATCGCAATCAAAGAAGGTGCAGATGCAATCTGTCACGGTTGTACGGGTAAAGGTAATGACCAGGTTCGTTTCGAACTTACATTAAAGGCTTTTGCTCCTGAAATGGCAATTATTGCTCCTTGGCGTGAGTGGGAAATCAAATCACGTGAAGAAGAAATTGCTTATGCAGAGGCTCACAATATTCCTCTTAAGATTAATCGTGAAACAAACTATTCAAAGGATAAGAATGTATGGCACTTATCACACGAAGGTCTTGACCTTGAGGACCCGGCAAACGAACCAACATACAATAAGCCTGGTTTCCTTGAAATGAGCGTTTCTCCTGAAATGGCTCCTGATGAACCAACTTATGTTACAATTCACTTTGAACAAGGTGTTCCAAAGGCTATTGACGGCATAGAAATGGGTGGTCTTGCAATCGTTGAAAAACTCAACGAGCTTGGTGGTGCTAACGGTATCGGTCTCCTTGACATCGTTGAAAATCGTCTTGTTGGTATGAAGAGCCGTGGTGTTTATGAAACTCCGGGTGGTGCAATTCTTTACAAGGCACACGAATTCCTTGAAATGATTTGTCTTGACCGTGATACACAGCACTACAAGAAACTTGTAGCACAGAAATTCGGTGAAGTTGTTTATAATGGTCTTTGGTTTACACCACTTCGTGAAGCACTTTCAGCTTTCGTTGATGAAACACAGAAGACGGTAACAGGTGATGTTAAACTCAAGCTTTACAAAGGTAACATTATCAATGCAGGTATCACATCTCCATACTCACTTTATGATGAAAATGTTGCATCATTCGGTGATGACGGTGGTGCTTATAACCAGAAGGATTCAGCAGGATTTATTAACTTGTTCGGTTTATCTATTAAAGTTAAAGCACTTCTTGATAAACAACGTGGCGAGAACTAAATAATAACTTACAATGACGACAAAGGGAAAACTCTCTTTGTCGTATTGTGCTAAAATAGGAGAATAATTATGCAACTGTGGAAAGGCAGATTTTCAAAAGAAATCGACCCAAAAACCAACGATTTTAACTCATCAATTAAGTTTGACAGCCGTATGTATAAGGAAGACATCGACGGAAGTCTTGCTCATGCTGCTATGCTCTGTGCTCAGGGTATTATCTCTGCTGAGGATTTGGCTCAGATTACTGACGGACTTAAGGCTATCAAGGCTGAAATCGAAAGTGGAGAATTAGAGATAGACCCAAATGCCGAAGATATTCACACTTTTGTTGAGGGTGAACTCACTTCAAGAATCGGCTCAGCAGGTAAAAGATTACATACAGCAAGAAGCCGAAATGACCAGGTGGCAGTTGACATAAGACTTTATCTCCGTCATGAGTGTGATGCGCTTTATAATCAGTTAACCGAACTTGTAGATGTTCTTTGTAAAAAAGCAGAACAGTATGCAAGTGCGGTAATGCCGGGCTACACTCATCTTCAACGTGCACAGCCAATTACATTTGGGCATCATTTGATGGCTTATGCTGAAATGCTCCTTCGTGATAAGGAAAGACTTTCGCAGGCTACTGACAGAATGAATTATTCACCACTTGGTGCTTGTGCGTTGGCAGGTACAACATATAATACAGACCGTGAAATGACAGCAAAAGCACTTGGCTTTAATGGTGCTATGCAGAACTCACTTGATTCGGTTTCTGACCGTGATTTCTGTATGGAATTAGCATCGGTTATTTCAATCATTATGGTGCACCTTTCACGTTTTTCAGAAGAAATCGTCCTCTGGTGCTCCTGGGAATTCAAGTTTATCGAACTTGACGACGCGTTCTCAACTGGGTCATCAATTATGCCACAGAAGAAGAACCCTGATATTACAGAACTTATCCGTGGTAAATCAGGTCGTGTGTTCGGTGATTTGACTACACTTCTTACAATGATGAAAGGTTTACCACTTGCATATAACAAGGATATGCAGGAAGACAAAGAAGCAATTTTTGATGCTTTCGATACTGTTAAAATGTGTCTTACTGCATTTATCCCAATGCTTGATACAATGACGGCACTTCCTGAAAATATGAGAAAAGCAGCAGCAGGTGGATTTATCAATGCAACTGACTGTGCTGACTATCTTGTAGGTAAAGGACTTCCTTTCCGTGATGCTTATAAGGCAACAGGTGAACTCGTTGCACTCTGCATCAATAAAGGACTTACACTTGAAACATTACCACTGGAAGAGTATAAAGCTGTTTGCGACGTGTTCGACGAAGGTGTTTATGATGCAATCAATCTTGATAAGTGCGTAAACGACAGAACATCTCTCGGTGGACCGGCTCCACAGAATGTGTTAAGTCAGGTGGAGAGAGTAAAAACACTTAATAAATAAGTGCAAAATAAAGTGGTAGGTCATTCTGAACGTAGTGAAGAATCTCTGCCTATACATATATATTTTTTGATAGACCCTTCGCATTCGCTCAGGGTGACTTATGAATGAAAATACAAAATCTATGAAATGAGATTTATTTATGACAAAAATATTCATCGACGGCAGTCAGGGTACAACAGGACTTAAAATCTTTGACCGTCTTGCAAAAAGGGAAGATATTGAACTTATAACTCTTCCGGAAGAATTAAGAAAAGACACAAATGCCCGTAAAGAGGCACTCAACTCTGCTGATATTGCATTTCTCTGCTTACCTGATGCAGCAGCAATCGAGGCAGTAAGTCTTATTGAAAATGAAAACACAATAGTAATAGACACCTCAACTGCTCACAGAACAAATGAAGGTTGGGCTTATGGTTTTCCTGAATTATCAAAGGATTTTGAAAATAAATTGAAGAATTCAAAAAGAATTGCAGTACCGGGATGCTATGCAAGTGGCTTTATCGCACTTGTAAAGCCATTGGTTGATGCAGGAATCGTTGACAAGGACATTTGTATTGCTTGTCACGCAATGTCAGGCTACAGCGGTGCAGGTAAAAATGGTATCGCACAGTACGAAGACGAGAATCGCGACGTTCTTCTGGATGCACCTCGCGAATATGCTCTTACTCAACAGCATAAGCACTTAAAGGAAATGATAATTATTTCAGGTCTTAATAATGAGCCGATTTTCTCACCTTATATCTGTGATTATTTCAGCGGTATGGTTATGACAGTGCCACTTTTCAAAAAGGATTTGAAAGATGGCAAAACTGCAGAGGATATCAAAGCTCTTTACAAAGAAAAATACAATTCAGATATTGTGAAATACAAGGAAAGCATTGACGAAAA
>JAZNLY010000014.1:0-15329 GCA_045579305.1 Candidatus Fimenecus sp.
TGCTTCACCGAGAGTTGCACGGATTGAAGGAGCAGTCTGAACAATAACAAACTTTTCAGGGTCATTGATAGCTGCAAGAACTTTATCTGTATCGTCCTTTTCAACAATAGCACCTGTTGGGCAGTTAACAATACACTGACCACAAGAGATACATGAAACATCTGCAAGGTCCTTATCAAATGCTGAGCTTACGTGAGTATCAAAACCACGAGCATTAGCACCGATAACTGAAATACCCTGCTGGTCACAAGCTGCGATACAACGACGGCAAAGGATACACTTGTTGTTATCTCTTACCATGTGAGCTGCTGAATCGTCAAAGTTGTAACGAACCATTTCACCGTCAAATCTGTCTTCAACATCTACGCCGAATTCCTTGCAAAGCTGCTGGAGTTCGCAAGTTCCGCTACGCACACAAGAAAGACATTTTCTATCATGGTTTGAAAGGATAAGTTCAAGAGTCATCTTTCTTGAATGTCTTACCTTTTCTGTGTTTGTGAAGATTTCCATTCCCTCGTTTACCGGGAATACGCAAGCAGCAACAAGGCTTCTTGCACCCTTAACTTCTACCATACACATACGACAAGCACCGATTGCGTTGATGTCCTTAAGGTAGCAAAGTGTTGGGATTTCAATACCTGCATAACGAGCAGCTTCAAGGATAGTGCTGCCCTTTGGTACTGAATAAGGTTTATTATTAATTTTAACGTTTACCATTATTTTGCACTCTCCTTATTTCTTAATAATTGCGCCGAACTTACAAGAATCGATACATACGCCACACTTGATACACTTATTAGCATCAATTTCATGTGGATTCTTAACTGTACCTGAAATAGCGCCAACCGGACACTTTCTTGCACAGAGTGTACAACCCTTACATGCGTCAGCAACGATTTCATACTTAACAAGCTTCTTACAAACGCCTGCAGGACAAGTCTTATCAACAACGTGAGCTACATATTCGTCACGGAAGAATTTGAGAGTTGCAAGAACAGGGTTTGGAGCTGTCTGACCAAGACCACAAAGTGAGTTTTCCTTGATGTAGTAGCAAAGTTCTTCAAGTTCATCAAGGTCTTTAAGTGTTGCCTTACCGTCAGTAATCTTTTCGAGCATTTCACGAAGTCTCTTTGTACCGATACGGCATGGAGTACACTTACCACAAGATTCGTCAACTGTGAAGTCGAGGAAGAATTTAGCGATGTCAACCATACAGTTGTCTTCGTCCATTACGATAAGTCCACCTGAACCCATCATACAACCGATTGCCGTAAGGTTATCATAGTCGATTGGTGTATCCATAAGAGAAGCAGGAATACATCCGCCTGAAGGACCACCTGTCTGAGCAGCCTTGAATTTCTTTCCGTTTGGAATACCGCCACCGATTTCATCGATAACTTCACGAAGAGTTGTACCCATTGGAACTTCAACAAGACCTGTATTGTTAATCTTACCACCGAGAGCAAATACCTTTGTTCCCTTTGATTTTTCTGTACCCATTGATGCGAACCAGTCAGCACCCTTGAGAATAATCTGTGGAACGTTAGCAAATGTTTCAACGTTGTTTTCAACTGTAGGTTTGCCGAAAAGACCTTTAACTGCCGGGAATGGAGGACGAGGTCTTGGCTCACCACGGTTACCTTCGATTGATGTCATAAGAGCTGTTTCTTCACCACAAACGAAAGCACCAGCACCAAGACGGATGTGAAGGTCAAAGTCGAAACCTGAATTAAAAATGTTCTTACCAAGAAGACCATATTCACGAGCCTGGTCAATAGCAATCTGAAGTCTGTTAACTGCGATTGGATACTCAGCACGAACGTAAACATAACCTTCTGTAGCACCTACTGCATAACCACAGATAGCCATAGCTTCGATAATACAATGTGGGTCACCTTCAAGAACTGAACGGTCCATGAATGCACCCGGGTCACCTTCGTCAGCGTTACAAACAACGTATTTCTGGTCTGCAGCATTAGCAGCACAAAAGCTCCACTTAAGACCTGTTGGGAATCCGCCGCCGCCACGGCCACGAAGTCCTGATTCCTTAAGCACGTTGATGACATCTTCAGGCTTATATTCTGTCAAGCACTTAGCCAATGCCTGATAACCGTCATAAGCTATGTACTCGTCGATATTTTCAGGGTCAATAACACCTCAGTTACGAAGAGCAACACGTTCCTGCTTTGCATAGAACTTTGTGTCATTAAGAGATTTAACTTCTGTTTCTGTTACAGTTTCATCATAGAGAAGTCTTGTAACAATTCTACCCTTAAGAAGATGTTCTTCAACGATTTCAGGAATATCTTCAACCTTAACCTGTGAATAGAAACTTCCTTCAGGATAAACAATCATAATTGGACCAAGAGCACAAAGACCAAAACAACCTGTTCTGATAACTTTGATTTCTTCGCTCAATCCTTTTTCGGCAATCTGAGTTTCAAGAGCCTCAATAATTGCCTGGCTGTTTGAAGAGGTACAACCGGTACCGCCGCAAACAAGTACGTGTGAACGATACATTATGTTTCCTCCTTATTTGATAGCATTAACTGTGTATTCAGCAACAACGTTACCGTTAACGATATGGTCATTAACAACCTTTGCTACCTTATCAGCAGTCATTTTAACGTAAGTAACTTTTTCTTTACCCGGCTGGATTACTTCAACGATAGGTTCGTACTGGCACATACCGATACAACCTGTCTGTGAAACTGTAACACCTTTAAGGTTTCTTTTTGCAACTTCATCAACGAAAGCATTAAGAACAGGACGAGCACCTGCTGCGATACCGCAAGTAGCCATACCAACAACTACTCTGATTGCATCGTCGCCTGTATCTTCACGAACAGTCATCTTCTGCATTGTTGCTTCTTTGATAGCCATAAGCTCTGCAAGAGTTTTCATTTATAGAGCACCTCCGTGTTTTCTTTTATAAATTCGAGTAACCACTGTGAAACTTCATAAGCATCAAGTGGAACATCACCAAGAATCGCCTTAATCTCACGGGTATCAGCAATAAATTCTTTTCCGTCAACTGTATGTTTGTAAACAAAGTCGCGGTCAGTATTCATTGTGATAAGCATCTGTATTGTTGCTGCCACATCACCAAGTGGTGTGAAGTCAACGCTGTCCGTTTTAAAATATGCACGGACCTCCGTACCGACGCCTGATTCCGACTTGATTTCAAACCTTCCACCCGTTTGTTCCGCCGCCATCTTGAAAAGAGGAATTCCCATACCAACCTTTCTGGTTGTTCTTGTTGTAAAGAATGGGTCAATAACACTTTTTACCTGTTCTTCACTCATTCCTTTGCCGTTATCGTAAATGCCGATAACCAATGTATGGTCGATTGTATTTTCACTTACCTCAATTATAATGAGTGGAGCACCGGCAGAAATTGAATTCTGGGCAATGTCTAAAATATTAAGAGATAATTCTCTCATTATGCCATATATTTTTCAAGGATACCTGGGATGTCATCGCCAACAAGTTTACCGTAAACCTCATCGTTTACTGTAAGAACAGGAGCAAGACCGCAAGCACCGATACAACGACAAGCTTCGAGTGAGAATTTACCGTCAGCTGTGCATTCGTCAGGGCCGATACCAAGCTGTTCTGTAATCTTGTCAACAAGGTCCTGAGCACCCTTAACATAACAAGCTGTACCAAGACAAACTGAAATGTTGTACTTACCCTTTGGAGAAAGTGAGAACTGTGCGTAGAAAGTTGATACTCCGTAAACCTTTTCAAGTGGAACATCCATACCCTCAGCAATCATAACCTGAACTTCATAAGGAAGGTAACCATAGATACCCTGTGCTTCCTGCATTACGTGCATAAGCATACTCTTGTCATCCTTATTCTTTTCAATGACAGCTTTGAGCTGTTCCTCTTGCTCCGGTGTTCCTGCAAACGGAATGGAACTTAATTTTTTGAGCATTTTGGAATTTCCTCCTTTGTTTGATTATGACGAAAATAAATTCGCCCTCATTTAAGAATTTAATACTGCAAATATCACATAACAGTACATGTTAAAATTATAACAAAGTAAAACTAAAATGTCTACGATTTTTTTAAATTTTTTATACTATTATATACATTATTGGCGATTAGCACATAAATTCATTGATTCATTTGTATTTATTAACTATTTCGCACCACTTTTTCGAGCAAATCTACTGCATTCGGAAGGCTAATCTGCCCTACTGTTGCAAGGCTGAATGCAATTTCCGGCATTTTTCCCTCTGTGTTAGCAGAAATTAACAAAATCCCTGACTTTTCTGCCCTTTCACAAAGCTCTTTTGTCCTCATATCAACCTCAAATCTACACCTTACATAAAGTGGTGAATTTGTCTTGAGAATTGTCACATTTTTTCCGAACTTTTCTTCCAATAAATCTGTGAGAAATTTCGATTTTTGTGCATAAATTTTTCTTGATTTTCGTATCTGGGAATTAAGATGTCCGTCACGGATATAACTGCATAAAGCAATCTGGTCTGCCTTGGAAACCGTCTGATTATACAAGTCTTTTTTCCTTTTATAAACTTGTGTCAGACGCTGTGGCAATATCATAAAACTTATTCGGATTGAGGGAAGTAAAAGCTTTGAAAAAGTGCCTAAATAAACGATGTTCTCACCACCATCAAGACCTTGCAAAGACGGAGTTGGTCGGTTAAAATAACGAAATTCACTACCATAATCATCCTCTATAATCAATTTGTTGTTTTTCTTTGCGTAATCAGTCAAATTAAATCTTTCCCTGACACTCATTACGTCGCCCCAACGAGTTGAATATGAGGGTGAAACATAGATTATATTGCTTTTTTCTCTGTTGTCACTGACACTGAAACCATAGTCGTTAAAAATTGCTGTACCCTGACGATAGGATAAATCATCAAAGCATACTGACTTTTTGTTTTTAATAAGTGGACAAAGGATGTTGAGCAGTGTCTGGACACCTGCACCTATAACAATATTTTCTTCTGTACAGACACAATTTCTTGTTTCTCTTGCATATTTTGCGATTTCGCATCGCAGGTCATACTCCCCTTGTGGGTCACCATAAAAAAGCAGTCTCTCATTCTGTCGCAAGGCACTTTTCAGGTATCTTCGCCAAATATCCATATTGAAGCTTTCCGCATCAACGCCGGATGATGCAAAATCATATAAAATCTCGTTTTCAGGGTTATTATTCTCACTTTTTTTCTCTGTTGTTTTTTGTGTATTTCCTCTTTTTGAAACATAATATCCGCTCTGACTTTTCGGTAAGATGTAACCGTCATCACAAAGACACATATACCCTTGTTCAACCGTTGTTTTGCTCACATTTCTCTCCTCGGCACATCTTCTGATAGATGGCAGACGGGTACCCTCAGGCATTTTTCCGTTTTCTATCAATTCTTTATAATAATCGTAAATCTGCATATATAATTTTCGGTTTTTCACAGCAAACTGTCCCCTTAAAAATTATTAATTTTGTGTATTTTATTAAAGACACTTTTGTATTATTATATATCCGTTAAAATGAAAAAGCAAGAGGTGACACCATTGAAAAAAATAGCAGTAATAAATGATATTTCCGGTTTTGGAAAATGTTCCCTTACTGTGTCACTTCCCATAATTTCTGCACTTGGAATTGAGTGTAATCCTATTCCTACTGCAATCCTTTCAAATCAGACGGGATATAACGATTTTTACAGCGTTGATTTCACCGAAAATATGTCACCTTACATTGATGTATGGAAAAACCAGAATGTTCATTTTGATGCTATTTTGACCGGCTATCTTGCAAGTGAAAAACAGGTTGATATTATCCTTGATTTTATTGATAATTTCAAAGATGAAAATACTCTTGTTTTTGTTGACCCTGTTATGGCTGACGACGGTGTACTTTATGACACATATAGCGAAAAGCTTTGTGAAAAAGTAAAAATACTTTCAAAGAAAGCAAATATCATTACGCCTAACCTTACTGAATTATGTATTCTTTGTGGTGCTGATTACAATGAAATAAGCAAAGAAAAAAACTATGAAAAAATAAATGGTCTTGCATATTCCTTACTCAGCGACACAACAAAAACAGTTATCGTTACAGGCATAAAAAGGAATGATCAAATCACCAATATGTTCGTTCAGAAAGACCAGATTGGAACAGTAAATCAAAAGCTATTAAAGGGTAGTTTTTCAGGCACAGGTGACATTTTTTCCAGCATTGTATGTGGTGGGATTACAAAGGGAATCGACATTTTTGATGCTGTAAAACTTGCTACAAATTTTATTTATTGCTCAATAAAAAATACTCCGACAAACCTCGATTACGAGCCTGACGGAGTTAATTTCCAGAAGCATTTGGAGATGCTTATAAATGCGAAATAAAAAGACGCTTTTACAAATTACATACACATCAATTTTTACCGGAATAATTTTACTTTCTACTTCAGTAATTAAAATCTCAACCGGTTTTGGTGAAGGCTACATACATTTAGGTGACAGTTTTATTTACCTGACTGCTTGTGTTCTCCCTTTCCCCTATTGCCTTATTGCAAGTGCTTTGGGCGGTGGACTGGCTGACATTCTTTCCGGCTATGCAATCTGGGCAATTCCAACAATGATTATTAAAATGTTGAATGCAGTTCCCTTTGCTCTTATGTGCAGAAATTACAAATCAAACAAGATTTTATCGAAACAAACAGTTTTAATGACTTTGTTTTCAGGAATTATAACAATCGTTGGTTATTTTATTGCTGAAAGTTTTCTTTATTCCGTTGCATCAGCAACACTTTCACTAATCGGCAACACCATTCAGGCTGTTGCAAGTGGTATTATCTTTGTAATTATTGCAAAAGCAAGTGACAAAATAAATCTTAAATCAAAAATTTCTAAAGGAGTTTAAAAATGGCAGATATAGTTTATACATACGGAAATCAGGCTTATCTTAATATTACAAATGCTTGTCCTTGCAGATGCACTTTTTGTATCCGCAACAATGGTGACAGTGTTGGTGAAGCAACCACTTTATGGTTTGAAAACCATAGTCCCTCAACTAATGAAATCAAGGCTGAAATTGATGCTTTTGATTTTTCAAAATACAATAACTCAATCACAATCTGTGGTTATGGTGAGCCTACTTGTGCGTTGAATAATCTTATTGACGCTTGTAAATATCTGAGAAGTAAAGGCATCAAAATTCGTCTTAATACAAATGGACTTTCTGACCTTATCAATAAAAGAGAAACTGCAAAAGAAATATGCGAAGTGATTGACTCGGTTTCCATTAGCCTTAATGCACCGACAAAGGAAAAATATAATGAAATCACAAAACCATCATTCGGTGAAAAATCCTTTGATGCAATGCTTAAATTTGCAAAGGAATGTAAGGAATATGGTATTCCAACAAAACTCACTGTTGTTGATGTAATCAGTAAGGAAGACATTGAAGATTGCAAGAAGCTCTGTGAAGAAATCCAAATTCCATTGAGAGTAAGAGAATACACTGCAGAATAAAATATGAACTATTATAGAAAAAGCACCTGAGTTCCAAGTTGAACCCAGGTGCTTTTCGGTGTGAAAGGAGTATGTGAAAGGATTACAAGTTTGCTTACGCAACTGTTGAATCCATATTATGGACTTGACCATTTGCAGAATACAAGTGAAGGTGTTCGCCTCTTTCAACTGCTTTTTTGTGATTTCTGATACGGATTGCACGACGGATGTTGCCAATTACAATTCTTTTAATTGCCTGCTCAAATTTTATAACTTTATCCTCATGCATAAATCCGTAGACAAGAAGGATTGATACTGCTAATTCTATTAATGTTGTGATTGCAAATGCTGTTGACATAAAATCTACCTCCGATATGTTTAAGTCCGATGTCCGATACCGAACAAACTTGAACAAATGTTCTTTACAAGTCATATTATAGACGAATTTTTGTAAAAGTCAAGACAAATGTTCGTGTATTTTTATATTTTCAGTCCGTTTTTACGGACACAATTTGCGATTTGTTTAACAATTTTTTCTAATATTTTTATCTGTATTTGAATGATAACACAATATGTTGTGGTTGTCAATATGTTTATGCACATTATATATGATTTTTAATGAAAAAATATTATTTTTTTAAAAATAAAGATTATTTTTCCATTTTGTTCGGTAATTTGAAGTTTATTGAATCAAATGCAAAATGTCGGAACTGCGTTGCGATTTTAAAGAACAACCAATATGGTGTAGCGGTAGGGCGGGGTCTTGACCCCGCCGTTGTTGAATTATCTGTTTATTTTCGGCGGCAGCAAGCTACCGCCCTACCATAATCTATGAATTAAACCATCCCGATAAATTATAATTTGTAAAAAAATTATTAAAATACCTATTTATTATTTTATAAAAATAGTGTACAATACTAAAGATAATGGGTTTTTATATATAATTGTATGCAAATTGAGGTAAAAATATGTTTGTTGATATTGCGAAAATCAAGATTAAAGCCGGTGACGGTGGTAATGGTGCCGTTACATTTCACAGAGAAAAATATATAAATGCAGGTGGACCTGACGGTGGTGACGGTGGCAAAGGTGGTAACATTGTTTTTCAGGTTGATGACAACCTTTCTACTCTCGCTGATTTCCGTTACAAGAGAAAGTACAAGGCTGAAAACGGTGCTAACGGCAGTGGTAGCAGATGCAGTGGTAAAAAAGGTAAAGATTTAATTATCAAAGTACCTCGTGGCACTATTATCCGTGAAGTTGAAAGTGGCGTTGTTATGGCTGATATGTCAACAGACGACCAGTTTATCGGTGCTAAAGGTGGTCGTGGTGGCTGGGGTAACTCACACTTTGCAACATCTACCCGTCAGACTCCGAAATTTGCTAAAAACGGTGCTCCCGGCGAAGAATGGGAAGTAAGTCTTGAACTTAAACTTATTGCAGACGTAGGTCTTTTAGGTTTTCCTAATGTTGGTAAATCTTCTCTTATTTCTGTTGTAAGTCAGGCAAAGCCTATTGTTGGTGACTATCATTTCACAACAATTATTCCTGTGCTCGGCGTCGTTTCAATGGGACCTGAAAAGAGTTTCGTTATGGCTGACATTCCCGGTCTTATTGAAGGTGCTGCTGAGGGTATCGGTCTTGGTCACGAATTTTTGCGTCACGTAGAAAGATGCAGAATGCTTGTCCACATTGTTGATGTTGCAGGTAGTGAAGGCAGAAATCCTATTGAAGACTTTGAGACTATCAATGCAGAATTAGAAAAATTCAACCCTGAACTTGCAAAATGCCCACAGATTGTTGCAGGTAATAAAATCGACCTTGCAGATGACGAGCAACTCGAAGAATTCAGAAAGTATATTGAGGACAAGGGTTACGAATACTATGAAATAGTAGCACCTATCAAGCACGGTACTCAGGAACTTATAAATGCAGTTGCGAGAAAGCTTGATACACTTCCTCCTGTCAAATACTACGAAAGTGAAGAAATTCCAATGGAAGTTATTGCGAAAAAGAGTAATGACGGGTTTACAATCACAGTTGAGGATGATGTTTATATTGTTGAGGCAGACTGGATTTACAGAATTCTTTGTAAAACTGACCTTGACGACTACGAATCTCTCCAGTATTTCCAGAGAGTTATTCAGGAACGTGGAGTTATTCAGGCACTTATTGATAAAGGTATTCAGGAGGGTGACACAGTCAGCATCTATGATTTAGAGTTTGACTATGTTCCATAAATTTTATGAGATTATACGATAAAGATGTTAAAGTGGATACGTTAAGTCCGCTGACACTTGCTTTCACAGGTGATGCAGTTTTTTCACTTTTTGTTCGTGAAATGCTTGTAGTTGATGCCAACCGTCCCGTTGGCAAGTTACATAAACTCTCAGTTAGTTGGGTAAAAGCAGAGGCACAAAGCAAAGGTATGCACGCTATTCTTCCTCTTCTTACAGAAAAGGAAACAGAAGTTTTTAAGCGTGGCAGAAATGCTCACACCTCTCATACTCCAAAAAACCAGAGTGGTTGTGACTATCACTATGCTACGGGATTCGAAACACTTGTAGGTTATTTATACCTTAAAAACGAAGAAGAAAGACTCCGTTTCCTGCTTGGTGAAGTCATCAATGCAGTTGGAGTTGACTTAGGTGAAAAAGAGTCTGAACACAATTAAGGATTTTGGGATTGATACAGTTGTTTTCATTCTGGGTGGTATAGGACTTTCTGTTGCAGTAAATTGTTTTTTATCAAAAAACAACATTCTCTATGGCGGATTTTCCGGAATTGCCACAATTCTTAATTTCCTTTTTGAAATTCCTATTGGTACTGCCATTTTTCTTATGAATGTCCCATTGTTTATTCTTGCACTGAAAAAACTTGGCGGAAGATTTATCAAACGGACAATCTGGGCAACGTTTATAACATCACTTATAATCGACTCAGGTGCATTTTTCCCTGTTTATTCAAACGATTTGCTTTTGTCCTCTATTATTGGCGGTGCACTTGTAGGGATTTCATTGGGCATAATTTTTATCCGTAATGCCACAACAGGTGGAATTGACATTATTGCAAAGCTTATTCAGATTAATCACCCACATTTTTCTTTCGGAAAAAGTATTCTCATCTTTGACGGAATCGTAATTGTGTTGGGCGGAATAATATACAAAAACATTGAATCAATGCTTTATGCGGCAGTTGTTACCTTTGTCAGCGCACAGGTTCTGGATTATATAATCTACGGAATAAGTCGTGGTGCGACAATTATGATAATAACTGAAAAAAGTGACGAAGTCCGTCACAAAATCATATATGAACTTGACCGTGGCGTTACAGTGCTTAAAGGTCAGGGTGGTTATTCAGGACAGAATAAAGATATTTTGTTTTGTGCTTGTTATGATAACCAGACACAAAAATTTATTAAGGAAATAAAATCAGCCGACGAAAATGCTTTTTTTATTGTGACACAATCGAAGCAGATTCTAGGCAACGGATTTACGAGGTAATATATGGCTAAAAAAGACAATATCCGAAATTTTTCAATTATCGCTCATATCGACCACGGTAAGAGTACACTTGCTGACAGACTTTTAGAGCTTACTGAAACTGTTGCAAAGCGTGATATGACCGAACAGTTACTTGATAATATGGATTTGGAACGTGAGCGTGGAATTACAATCAAGGCTCATGCAGTTAAACTTGACTACAAGGCAAAAGACGGTGAAACATACGAACTTAACCTTATTGATACTCCCGGTCACGTGGACTTTAACTATGAGGTTTCACGTTCTCTTGCTGCTTGTGAGGGTGCTGTGCTTATTATCGACGCTTCTCAGGGAGTTGAGGCACAGACACTTGCTAATACATATTTAGCACTTGACCATGACCTTGAGTTAGTACCCGTAATCAATAAAATCGACTTGCCTGCTGCTGACCCTGACAGAGTTGCAAATGAGGTTGAAGAAGTTATCGGTCTTCCTTGTGACGAAGCTCCACGAGTTTCTGCAAAAACAGGTCAGAATATTGAACAGGTTCTTGAAAGCATTGTCAGTCTTGTTCCACCACCTGAAAATCACGATGACAAGCCACTTCGTGCCCTTGTTTTTGACTCGGTCTATGACAGTTACAAAGGTGTTATCGTTTATGTGCGAATTATGGACGGTAAAATTAAACCCGGCGACACAATGCGAATGATGGCAACAGGTGCAGAATTCAATGTTGTTGAAGTTGGATATATGCGACCAAACGCTATGGAGCCACAAAAGGAACTCACATCCGGTGAAGTTGGTTATATTACTGCATCAATCAAAACTGTTGGTGATGCACGAGTTGGTGACACAGTTACAACTGCTGAAAATCCTGCAACTGAGCCTTTGGCAGGGTATCGAAAAGTTAATCCTATGGTTTTCTGTGGTGTTTATCCTGCTGACGGTGCTGACTATGAAAACTTGCGTGAAGCACTTGAAAAATTACAGTTAAACGATGCTGCATTGTCTTTTGAGCCTGAAACATCAGGTGCTTTAGGTTTTGGTTTCCGTTGTGGTTTCCTTGGTCTTTTGCACCTTGAAATCATTCAGGAAAGACTTGAAAGAGAATACAACCTTGACCTTGTAACAACAATTCCAAGTGTTATTTATAAAGTTCACCTTACAAATGGTGAAATTATTGAAATCGACAACCCAAGCCATTATCCTGACCCTGCAAACATCGACTATTGCGAAGAGCCAACAGTTGAAGCGCACATTTATGCTCCACCTGAATATATCGGCTCAATTATGAATCTTTGTCAGGACAGACGAGGCGTTTATGTGAATACGACTCACCTTGCAAGTGACCGAGTTGATTTGCATTATGTTTTACCACTTAACGAGATTATCTACGACTTCTTTGATGTACTTAAATCCCGTACACGTGGTTATGCATCATTCGACTATGAGATGAGCGACTATCAGCGTTCAAGCATTATTAAGCTTGATGTTCTTCTCAACGGTGACATTATTGATGCGCTTTCATTTATGATTCACTCTGAAAAGGCGTATGCAAAGGCTCGTAGAATCGCAGAAAAACTCAAAGACAATATTCCTCGCCAGATGTTTGAAATTCCGATTCAGATGGCTATCGGCGGTAAAGTTATTGCTCGTGAAACCGTTAAGGCTATGCGAAAAGACGTTCTTGCAAAATGTTATGGCGGTGACATTACTCGTAAAAAGAAATTGCTTGAAAAGCAGAAGGAAGGTAAAAAGCGTATGCGCCACTTCGGTACAGTTGAAGTACCACAAGAGGCATTTATGGCTGTGCTTAAACTTGATGATGAATAAAGAGATTTTCCAGAAACTTAAAGAATTAGAAATTGAATATAAAATGGTAGAGCACCCTGCTGCATTCACTATGGAGGAAATCGAAGAATATCACCTTACCGAAAACGGTCATATTCCAAAAAATCTTGTTCTTCGTGATGTTAAGGGTACTCGTAATATGCTTGTTGTCCTTCACGGTGACAAAAGAGCAAACTTACAGTTAATCCGTGCCGAAATCGACTCTACAAAGTTAAGTTTTGCATCTGACGAAAGACTCGACAAATACCTTAAGGTTGAAAAAGGCTCGGTGTCCCCTTTCGGTGTTATCTATGACACTGAAAAAGAACTTGAAATCTATTTTGATGCAGATTTGAAGAAAGAGGATATTGTTGGTTGCCATCCTAACGACAATACTGCAACTGTATTTTTAAAATTCCAAGACCTTGTGAAATATGTGAAATCCTGTGGTCATACAATTTCTTACATAAAAGTATGAAAAACATAGGACTTTATCTGCATATTCCATTCTGTAAATCGAAATGTCCGTACTGTGATTTCTACTCATTCAGCGGAAAAAAAACCGAAAAAGACGAATACACTTTTGTTTTAAAAGAGAAAATTTTGTCAAGTATTTCACCTTTACAATGTAAAGGTGATACGCTTTACATCGGCGGCGGAACTCCATCTGTTTTAGGGGCAAAAAACCTTGGAACTCTTGTGAAAACCTGTAAATCGGACTTTTTAACGGATAATGCAGAAATTACTGTTGAATGTAATCCACATGGACTCAATGAAGATTTTTTCAAAGTATTATACACTTTAGGTGTGAACAGAATTTCACTTGGACTTCAATCTGCCATTGATAGTGAAAGACGGATGCTCGGCAGACTTTCCGACAGAAATCAGGTTGAAAAAACAGTTAAAATTGCTCAAAATGTTGGTTTTGATAATATCACTCTCGATGTTATGCTTGGAATTCCACAGCAGACCGAAAAGAGTTTGAATGAAACTCTGGACTTCTGCCTTTCACTTGGTGTGCCACACGTAAGCGCATATATGCTGAAACTTGAAGAAAACACTCATTTCTACAAAAACCGACATAAATACAATTTCCCTGATGACGATTTGACTGCTGATTTGTATTTGCAGATGTGTGAAACTCTTGAAAATCAAGGCATTATGCAGTATGAGATTTCAAATTTTGCAAAAAAAGGCTTTGAAAGTCAGCACAACCTGAAATACTGGCATTGTGAAGAGTATCTCGGTTTTGGTCCGTCTGCACATTCATTTATGGATGGCAAAAGATTCTATTTTGACAGAGATTTTAATGCGTTTATGAATGGCAACTCACCTATTCAAGATGGTAATAGTGGAGATTTCACAGAATATGCAATGCTCAATCTTCGACTCGTTGAAGGATTAAATGAAAACAAGGTTTTTGAAAGATTCGGACATTCTATTCCAAAAGAAATATATGAAAAATCAAAGATTTTCATTGATAATGAATATATGATTTCAAATGAAAACGGTATCGCATTAACCCGCAAGGGATTTTTAATGTCAAACACCGTTTTGGCAGAAATATTATAATTATGAACAACAAGGAATTACCCAAAAGAAAAAATTTAAGGTTAAAAAATTATGATTACAGTAATGAGGGTTGTTATTTCATAACAATTTGTACAGAACATCGTAAAAACTTACTGTCAACAATTGTAGGGGGCGACGACCTCGGCGCCCCGAAAGAAATCATATTGAAACCTTATGGAAGAATTACAGAAAAATATATATTATCAATTGAAAAAGCCTATGATACAGTTAAGGTTGAAAATTACATTATAATGCCTAACCACATTCATTTGTTACTTTTGATTGATACATACGGGCTGCCGAGGTCGTCAGCCCCTACAATTCCTAATGTAGTTACTGCGTTAAAAAGACTTGTAAATCGTGACTGTAACCGCAATATCTGGCAACGAAGTTACATAGACCACATTATCCGTAACCAAACCGATTTTGAACACCATTGGAACTACATTGAATACAATGCGTTGAAAGAATACAAATAAAATCCAAGGATGTGAAAAAGATGAATAATTATGAATACAATAATAATATATATCTTTTGCCATTAAAGATTAACACATCAAAATCCAATATCGCATGGACATATATTGGTGGGATTTTCCTTTCTTTTTCTGTGACTTTTTCTTTTTTGTCTGCTGTTGCTATAGAAATGTGCATCAATGAAGGGTGCGACCTTTTTAACGTATCCTTAGCACTTGCCACAGCCATTATCGCACTGTTTTCCTTGGTAACAATACTTCCAAGACGCTTGATAATAGATACTGGAAAAATTCAATTGAAATGTTTACTCTATAAAAGAGAAATTTATTGGTCTGATTTATCAAGCTTATCAGTCAATGTTTCTGATGTTGCCGTCGGAACACGCGATACAAGGGGTCTTGGTTCAAGAAAAGATATAAATTTGACACTGCACAAAGCTAATCAGACTGTACCCGGTGTTCGTATCGGTGTAAAAAAATTTGAGTT
>JAZNLY010000015.1:0-59034 GCA_045579305.1 Candidatus Fimenecus sp.
CAGGTGCTTTTGTCGAGGAATACTTTCCTCGAAATGCGACGAGAATACTTGTAAAAAGTAATGGTGTTTCAATGTTTCACGAAACGGCTGCATCTGCGCTTTCTGATTTGGGATATATTCTCGTTGGTACTGATGGAATGAGTGTAGAACCTGAGGGTAGTGACGGTAGAACACATAGAATGTTTATGATTAACAATGTGACACTTCTTGAAAATCTTAATTTGGAAAATGTTGACTCAGGAAAATATTTTCTGTCAGCAGCACCAATAAAAATAAGTGGTGCAGAGGCAGCTCCGGTACGAGCATTTTTAGTGTCTGACTATATCTTCTGGAGTGGAGATAGAAAATAACTAAACGGTGAAAAACGAAATGGTTAAAAAATTACTAAGCCTGTTTTTGACCTTTGCAAAAATAGGTGGTATCACATTTGGCGGTGGACTAACAATGCTGCCGCTTCTTACAAAAGAAATTGTTGAAAAGAGAAAATGGGCAACAGAGGAAGAATTGCTTGACTACTATGCTGTGGGACAGTGTACTCCCGGAATTATTGCGGTAAACACAGCAACTTTTGTTGGATATTATCAGGCGGGTGTATTAGGTGGTATATTTGCAACATTAGGAATGGTTGCTCCTTCTATAATAATCATAACAATTGTGGCATCTGTTTTGCAGTCCTTCATGGATTACCCGATAGTAGCATCAGCACTTACAGGTATAAATGCGGTTGTTTGCGCTTTGCTATCTCATACTGTAATCACACTCGCAAGAAAAAGCCTTGTGAACGTGATTTCTGTTGTGCTTTTTATAATTGGCCTTGTTGCTTGCTTTGTCTTTAACATAACACCGATTTTACTTGTTGTTTTCGGTGCTGTTGTTGGCATTATCTATAGCAAAGTCAAAGGAGGTAAAGCTAAATGATGACCTTCTTGTATTTGTTTTTAGAATTTTTTAAAATCGGACTTTTTGCAGTTGGTGGTGGGCCCGCTACCATTCCTTTCTTGCAGGATTTGGCAAGAAGTGATTATGGGTGGTTTAATGAAGACCAGTTAGGTGTTATGATTGCTATTGCAGAAAGTACACCGGGACCTATTGGTATCAATATGGCAACCTATGCGGGATATAACGCCGGACTTGCTGAAATTGGAATAGTTGGCGGAATTCTCGGTGGAATAACTTCTACAATGGGACTTGTAACTCCATCAATTATCGTAATTGTAATTATTGCAGGATTCTTAAAAGCATTTAAGGAAAATGAATATGTAAAAGGTGCTTTTTCCGGTATTCGTCCTGTAGTTACAGCTCTTGTTTTGTTCGCAGTTTTTGGAATTGTCAAGCCGATTTTTTATGTGAATGGTGAATTTGTAATTCCTGTTATCATAATATCAGTAGTGCTTTTTGCACTTATGTTTATAAAGAAACTGAAAAAGTTGCATCCTGCATTCTGGCTGGCCCTTGGTGCGTTTGCGGGAATATTGATGAAGTTATAAGGTGTTCATATGTCACTTCAGAAAAATCGGGATATACAACTGAATATTGAGGGTTACACCGCTGAAGGTAACGGTGTTGGTCACTATGATGGTCAGGCTGTTTTCGTATCTGGTGCAGCAAAAGGTGACACAATTATTGCACATATTATAAAGGCAAAAAAGACCTACGCTATCGCTATAATCAAGGAAATTATCAAGCCATCAAAGGACAGAGTAAAGGTTGATTGTGAGCACTTCCGTTCTTGTGGTGGATGTGTTTTCCGTCATATTTCTTATGAGGCAGAAAAAGAGCTGAAAAGACAAAAGATTGTGGATGCTTTTCAGCGCCTTGCTCATATCGATGTACCTGTAATGGACATAATCACTTGTGAAACTGAGCGATACAGAAATAAAGCACAATACCCTGTGGGGTTTGAAAAAGGCATTGTTGCAGGTTTTTATGCCCAGAAAAGCCATAGAATAATCAATTCCTCCGATTGTGTGCTTCAACCTGAGGAATTTGCCGGAATTGTTGATACCATAAAAGCGTGGATGACCGAATTTGGCATACAAGCATATGATTCAATGAATCATACTGGACTGGTACGACATATTTACATAAGAAAAGCCTTTAAAACAGAGCAGATTATGGTCTGTCTTGTAATCAATGGAAATGCTTTGCCGTATGCAGATGAGCTTTGTGACGACCTAATTCGCTTCAAGGAAATCAAGAGCATTGTAATCAATGAAAACACAGAAAAGACAAATGTGATTCTTGGCAAGAAGTGTACAACGCTCTGGGGTGAAGATTATATTGAAGATGTTCTCTGTGGTGTGAAAATCAGGCTTTCACCATTGTCCTTCTATCAGGTAAACCATGATTGTGCAGAGTTGCTTTATAAAAAAGCATTGGACTATGTAGGTGCAAAAGGGGACGAAACAGTTCTTGACCTTTATTGTGGCGCAGGTACAATCGGACTTTCAATGGCGAAAGATGTTAAAAAGGTAATCGGTGTAGAGATTATTCCCGAAGCTATTGAAGATGCAAAAGAAAATGCAAAGAGAAATAGTATTGAGAATTGCGATTTTTACTGTGGTGATGCAAAAGAAGCAGTGAAAATCCTTAAGGATAAAAATATCGAGCCTGACGCGGTAATTCTTGACCCACCTCGAAAAGGCTGCGACAAAGAAGTCCTGGAATATGTTGCAGAAATGAATCCAAAGAAAATTGTTTATGTTTCTTGTGATGTGTCAACTCAGGCAAGGGACTGTGCGATATTAAAAGAATTAGGTTATGAAACAAAAGAGGTAACACCTGTTGATATGTTTCCTCGCACAAGCCATGTTGAAAGTGTTGCGCTTTTATACAGACGTTAAAACTGTTGATAAGGAGAAGTATATATGGGACTTAAATCAAAAGTTAAATCTGTTTTTTCATCTAAAGAAGGTTGGTCAACCGAACCGGTTGAAAGAATGAGTTATTATTCATATTTTGCGGGACAGAATATGATTTACACACTTTTTAATGTGTGTCTGACAACCTATCTGCTGTTTTTAGGCATTGACCCAATAAAATCAGCCACAATTATATTGATTGTCAAGGTATGGGATGCCATAAACGATACACTGTTTGGTGCGGTGTTTGATTTCATCAAGTTTAAAAGCGGAAAGAAATATCTGCCTTGGCTTCGAATTTCCACTGTACTTATTCCTCTTGCTACGATACTGACATTCGTTATTCCATCAGGTACTTCAGAAACTGTTAAACTTGTGTGGTTTGCTGTTGCGTACATACTTTGGGATACTGCTTACACCCTTTGTGATGTACCGATTTTCGGTATTCTGACATCTATGAGTCAGAGTATTGATGAAAGAAACTCCATTCAGTCGTATAAGAGCATCGCAACCTATGCAGGTGTGGGTATTACATCCACATTAACAACTGTTTTAATCAGCGAAAAAGTTGGTATGAATTACGGTATGATAACACTTATTATCAGTGTTATGGCATTTGCTCTGATGTCACCTGCATCATTTAAGCTTAAGGAGCGTTTTCATACAGAGAGTGAAGAAACATTTACTATCAGAAGCATGTTTTCATATCTTTTCAAGAACAAGTATTTGTTAATCTATTATCTAGGACTTTTCTTCTATTCAGCACTTAGTATCGGTAACGCGTTCACCCTTTATGTTTCATATTACCTGTTTAATAGTGCGTTGTTCTCCTTGCTTGTAGGCGCAATCGGTACAGTACCACAGCTTTTAATCGCTTTGTGGTTGCCTAAAATTATCCGTAAATTTGACAAAATGAAGGTAAATCAGATATGCTTATTGCTTTATGTTGTACTCAGCATTATCATGTGGATGATAGGCTATGGTAATGCGGTTGTTTACATCATTCTCTTTACAATCCGTTCAATTCCATTGGCCGTAGTCAGTCTTGAAATGTTTATGTTTACACCAGACTGTGCAGAATACGGTCGTTTCAAGAGTGGTACTGATGCAAAGGGCATAACTTTCGCAGTACAAACATTTATGGCAAAGCTTACAGGCTCTGTTTCAAGTGCTTTGGGACTCTTTATACTTGGTCTTGAGTCCGTTGGTTGGAAAGTAGTTGAAGTAAGTTCATTCCAAGAGTTAGAGCAGAGTGGAGTAACACAGACACAACACGCTCTGGATATGCTTTGGTTAATCTTTATGCTTATTCCTGCAATTGGTGGTTTATTGGCATTTATCGCTTGGTGTTTCTATGACCTGAAGGACAAGGATGTTCAGGTGATGATTGACTGTAACACGGGCAAAATCACAAGAGAAGAAGCTTTGAACAAGTTGTCAAAGAAATATGATATAAAAGAGTAAGCTTTGCCGGTGGGCGGTTTGCTTATAACGTATATGAGGTGAATTTATGAATGGAATGACTCGCAGAGAGCAACAAGTTACAGACATTAACGAGATTATCGAAATTCTTGAAAAATCAAAGGTGGTACATGTTGGTATGATTGATGGCGATGAGCCATATGTTGTACCGATGAACTATGGATATACACTTGTTGACGGAAAGCTTACCTTGTATCTTCATGGCGCAAGACGAGGAAGAAAAATTGATGTTTTAAGAGCAAATCCAAAGGTGTTTTATGAAATGTGTTGTGATATTACACCTTTTGAAGGTGAAGTTGCCTGTAAATATGGCATCACTTATGCATCCATTATGGGTCGTGGTGTCGCAACTCTTGTTGAAGATGTTTGTGAGAAAAAAGAGGCTCTTTCAATGCTTATGAAAACGCAGACAGGCAAGGATTTTGATTTCGAAGATAAGCTCACAACTGTTGTGAGCATTATCAGAATTGATACACTTGAATTTACAGCGAAAAAAAGACCATTTCCTAAAAAGTGAAAACGATAGAAAATTGAATTCAGAAAGTGAGGTTTTACTTGTGAAAAAGAGAAAAGTCGGTGGAAGAATTTTGTCAGCAATACTTGCGATTTGTTTGCTTGTAACTGCAATTTTGCCGTTGAGTGGATGTCAGAAGCTTGTTGCAAGATTTACCGAAGACCCAATTCAATACACTTATGTGTTAGTTCATGGTATGGGCGGTTGGGGAGAATCCGCCAAGCTCAATGAAGTAACACCATACTGGGGTTCAACGACGGGTGGACTATCTGCTTATCTACGCTCACAGGGACATCTTGTACAAGAAGTGTCTGTAGGCCCATTCTCAAGTGCATGGGACAGAGCATGTGAACTCTATGCTCAGTTGACAGGTACAACAGTTGACTACGGTGAAGCACATAGTAAGGCTCATGGACACGAAAGATATGGCAGGACATACTCAACTCCTCTTGTTGCGGACTGGGGAACAAGAACCGAGGGTGGTCAGATGAGAAAAATCAATCTTATCGGTCATTCCTTTGGTGGAAACACAGTTCGTCTTTTCACAAGCCTTCTTGAGTATGGCAGTGAAGCAGAAATAAAGGCAAGTCCTGATGATTGTTCACCACTGTTTACAGGTAGTAAGGGTGAATATGTAAATAGTGTTACAACACTTTGTTCACCACATAATGGTTCGACACTTTTCTATGTTCTTGACCACGGACGGCTTGTTGAAACTGCTCTTGATGTGCTTTTTGCAACAGGTGGAATAGGAAAAGCTTATGACAGCACTCTTGTTGATTTCCAGCTTGAGCATTTCGGCATAAAATCAGGTTCAGAAAACACAATTTCACTTGTAAATACCAACTTTAGTGAAGGTAAGGATAATGCTTTCTACGATTTGTCACCACATGGTGCAGCAGAGCTAAATGAGCACATAAAAACTGTTGATAGTGTGTATTATTTTTCATTTGCATATACAACAACACAGAAATCTCCATTGTCTAATCATCAGATTCCGATTTCATCAACAATGGTAGTGCTTATGCCGCTTGCAACGTTGCTTGGCAGATACACGGATACAAGTGAAACAGCACTTGTTAAGATTGATGAAACGTGGCTTCCTAATGACGGACTTGTAAATGTTGTTTCAGCACAATTCCCAACAGGAGAAATTCACTTGGATTATAACGGACAGACAACTGAAGAAATCGAACGTGGTTGCTGGTATGTATTCCCTACACGTGAAGGTGACCACGGCGCAGTTATAGGAATGACAGGAAAAACAGAAGAAACAAGAAAATTCTATACAGACCATATTGTATTAATAGACGGTCTGCCAAGAATAAGATAAGCAAACAAAAACTCCACTTGCTATTTAACAAGTGGAGTAATTTTTTCGTTTATTTTTCAATGAATTTTCCGTAATGCTTTGGCTCAAGAATTTTTGGTGCAAATACCATTGCTTTGTTAAAAATTTTCAGAATTGTTTTATTTGGAATCATCTGTTCAAAGAATCCACCAAGATTGTTGAGAATTTCACCACCGGATGGTGAGCTTGACGGAATCATAACAACCTTGTCTTTTGGATGGAACTCAAAGATAAGGTTTCTCTTTGCAACTGTCTGAATCGGTCTTATTGTTACAAGCAGACTTTCGTCATCAAGCCACATTGCATTTGCACAGACAGTAAAATCAATATTTCCAAGAGTAATTTTTGAATAACGATATCTTCCATCAAGACCGAGAATGATTCTGTTGGTTTCAAGTCCTTCCGACCATGTCATTCTGCATTCTTTTTCAAGGAAATCAAACTTGACCATATCGATGTTGCCGGGCTTGTCCGTAAGCATATATGTAACTGCCATTGGTAAAACGCTTAATTGGAAGCCCGTGAGATTGAGAAGAAACTTCTTTCGGAATTTAATATATCTGTCCTTGATAATATCTTCCATAGCCGGACGGTCACTTGGAAACAAGGGCTCAACACAAGTATTTCCAACATTTTCATTTTCGTCATCTGTTTCTTCAAATGCTTTTGGGAAATATTTGAAAAGATATTCAAGACAACCGGTTTCATCAGTTACTGCAGAAGTAAGTACAACTACCGCGTCATACTCTGGAATACCGATACCAAACTGTGAAAACATACCGTCAGCTCGGAAGGAATCCTCGTCAATACTGTTCTTCCAGAAACAATATCCATAACCACAGGATGCGTCTGTACCGGGTCTGTTGTATTCATTATCAATTTGCTTTTTAGTTGCTTCAACAGCCCATTCTTCGGGAATAACCTGAACGCCATTGTACATGCCTTTCTGCTGATAACAGAGTGTAAGCTTGGCAATATCTTCAGTTTTGAGATAAAGACCCCATCCGCCTGCTTCAACACCATTTCGGTCTGTTTCCCAGAATGGAAAATCAATTCCGAGTGGTTTGAAAAGACGAGGCTCAAGATATTCTCTCATGCTCATTCCGGTAACACGATTGATAATTGCAGAGAGCATAAAAATGTTTTCGTTAATATAAAGGAATTTTTCACCAGGTTCAAAAACCCAGGGAGAATTAATGAAGTCCTTAATCCAATCAACCTTGCTTTTATCAGAAAGGAAACTTGGTTGTTTACCGGAAGACATTCTTAAAAGATTCTGCACAGTAAGTTTTTCAAATCGAGGGTCTGTTTTTTTCGGTGGATAATCAGGAAAAATATCCAAAACCTTTGTATCAAGAGAAATAAGTCCTTCGTTTATTGCAAAGCCTATGGCAGTTGAGGTAAAAGATTTACTCACAGAATAAACTGCCTGAGGCGTATCTTTGTTGTATGGTTCGTTGTACCACTCAACGGCAACTTTTCCGTGACGGATAACCATAAGGCTGTGAAATTCATAGCCTTTTTCAGCTCCATCTTCTAAAAAAGCCTTAATAACTTTTGCAGAAACACCTACATCCTTTGGTGACGCTGCTCTTGAAATGTCATATTTATCTGACATTTTAAATCCCCCTTAATTATTCCCTTTCTTAAATACAAAAAACTTGCTTATCACATAATTTCCCACTGTGACTAACACCATAGCAACGAGTTTTGATATATTGTAGTTTATGTTCAGAATGGTTGAAAGTAACCACATTGTCCCCATATCCAGAAGAAGAGTAAGTAGTCTTGAAGAAATAAAACTTATCATTTCTTTAAGTATTTGCGGACTTTTGCTTTCAAAAACAAACAGACGATTGGCAAAATAAGAAAAAGCAACCGCACCAATCCACGAGATAACATTTGCTATCTGAAGTTGAAAGGCATCATTCCCGTCAAGGAATGTCCATGTGCTTCCATAAAAGATAGCCATACTTACAAAGGTGGTAAGCCCGCCAACGATAAGATAATTAATAATTTCTTTATGCTTTTTATATAAATCAATGATTTTATTCATTGTCAAAATCCTTTTCCGTAGCTCTTGTTTTTGCATTGAGAACTTGTTTTTCTATATATACAGGTCGGTTTTTGCCCTGAATATAAGTGCGTGCAAGATATTCGCCCACAATACCTAAAAGAAGAAGCTGTAATCCGCCAAGGAAGAGAATAAGAACAACTATTGTGGCATAACCAGGCACGTCAACGCCAAAGAAAAGTTTCTGGATAATGACGATAAACATATAGAGTATGGATGCCATAAACGTAACAACACCCATTCCTGTTGCAATTTTCAGAGGTAGAGTTGTGAATGCGATAATTCCGTCAATGGCATACTTGACGAACTTAAAGAAGGACCATTTTGACTTTCCTGAGAATCTTTCTTCTGCCACATACGGAAGATAATAAGTGTTGAATCCAATCCACGAAAAAATACCTTTTGAAAAACGATAGTATTCGGGTAATGAAAGGATTGCTTCTGCAACTCGTTTTCTGAATGTGCGGAAATCACTTGCACCTTGGAAAAATTCTGTTTCACTTGTCAGATTGATGCACTTATAAAACATCTTTTTGAAAAATGACATTACTTTTCCTTCAATTCTTTCTGATTGATAGGCGGCAACCATATCGCAATCCTCGTTCTCAAGAAGATGCTTGACCATATTCACAACAATTTCAGGACGTTGTTGTAAATCGGCATCGATAATAGTTACGAAATCGCCTTGTGCGTGACGAAGACCTGCAAGCATAGCGGCCTCTTTTCCAAAATTACGTGAAAACTCCACAACTGTAACAAGTGTGGGATATGAAGAATAAAGCTCCTTGAGTTTTTGCGAAGTGAGGTCATTACTACCATCGTTTACAAAAATCATTTCAAGGGATTTTATTTCTTTTGGCAATTCTTTAAAGGCGTTTGCTGTTTCTTCAAAAAAAGGAAATATATTATCCTGTTCATTATAGCAAGGGACAATCAGAGAAAGTTTCATATAAGTATCAACCTTTTATCATTCTAATTTTTTTACGCTTTGCTTTAATTCTGTTTTTACGGAGTATAAGAAGAATGTAAATTATAACAAGTACTGCAAAAACACCAAGCAATATTTTGAAAATAAGTGTTGAAAACAGCATTTTCAATATTTCAAATATCCAGACGAAAATATTGAATCTAACATCATCTGCGGCAACAAGGTCGACTGTTCCAACAACCGTATCGCCATAAAGAATTTCGGCCTTGCCAAGAACATCACCCTTTTTGATAGGTGCTTTTGCAGGAGTTTTTGTTTCACTTTCAATAGCTCGTACAGCAAGGCTACCGGATTCAGTGCCTATTGGAACAAGTGCAGAAATTTCTTCAGCAGGAAGAAGACGTAAATGGTCAATTTTACTGTTGTATTTAACATCAACAACCTTTACCACATCATTGGTGTTTGTTACCTTTGTAAGTTCGATATTGTCAAAAGCCCAGTTATATATTTTCTTGGTGTCCGTAAGTGCGACATTTTCTTCCACATTATCATTGTCAATATCATATTGAGGGGCATTCATAACAATAAGCATATAGTTGTAGCCATCCTGAGAGGCAGTTGAAATAAGGCAACGACCTGCAGCGTCAGTTGTACCCGTTTTAACACCTGTGATAGCTTTATGATAATAGTCAGGGATACCGGGATTCATCGTTTTGTTTGTGTTGTGAAGATACCTTACGTGAGGATATTTTTCCGTAGGAGCAACATCATACTTCAAAGTACCGGTGATTTCTTTGAACATATTGTTTTCAAGAGCATATTTTGTGATTTTATATAAATCATTTGCTGTTGTATATCCGTTAGGGTCACTGTCGAGACCATGCGGGTTTACGAATTTAGTGTCCTTGCAACCAAGTCCTTTGACAAACTCATTCATCATGACAACAAAATTGTCAATTCCGCCACCTACATAATCAGCAAGGACATTTGTAGCATCTGCAGCAGATGGAAGCATCATACAATACAACAAATCTTTGATGGTTAATGTTTCTCCGGCAAGAATACCAACAGTTACAGCGTTTTTTTCCACAAGACCTGCAATGCTTTCTTTTTTACAAGTAACTTTTGCTGATAAATCAGGACATTTTTCGAGTACAAGTATACAAGTGACAATTTTTGTAAGAGATGCCGGTGCTGTGCGCTTGTTTGCGTTTTTATCCAGAATTATTGTTTCGTCATCCGTACTTACAAGAAGTACAATATCTGCTTCTGTTTCCAGAAGAGAGTTGAAGGATGCACTTGCACTAAATGAAAAAGAACATATTATGATTACGGTAATGAGTAAAACCGATAAGAATTTCTTCACAAAATCACCCACTTGAAAAATACTGATAAAAGTATATAATAGAGTATAACACATTTACAAGTAATATCCAATAAGAAATAAAAATTTTTTAAGAGGGAAGCAGAAAATGATATATATTACAGGTGATATTCACGGAGACCGTAAAAGATTATCCAGATACAGACTGCGCAACTTAAAAGAAGGGGACACTCTTATTATTTGTGGTGATTTTGGCTTTTTATGGGACAATTCTACAGCAGAGCAGAAGTATCTTATGTCTTTGGGAAAGAGAAAATATAATATCTGCTTTGTAGACGGAACTCATGAGAATTTTGAATTGTTGAACAACTATGAAGTAAGTCAGTGGAATGGTGGAAAGGTGCATAAGATTTACGGAAATCTATACCATCTTATGAGGGGTCAGGTATATGAAATTGACCGAAGAAAGGTTTTCTCTATGGGAGGCGGAGAGAGTTCCGATATTGATATCCGTCGTGATGTGAATGCGTGGTCAAAGGATGAACTTCCCACACAGGAAGAATTGCTTGAAGGTGCTGAAAATCTGGAAGTGGCAGAATATAACATAGATATTATTGTTACCCACGAACCGCCATTAAAGGTTAAAAACTTCCTGAATATCAATGAGCCTGCAGAATTTCGTGTAAGTGCATTGAATGCATATTTTGAAGAGCTTTCATCAAATTGCAGATTCAGAAAATGGTATTTCGGTTCATTACATCTGGATAAATATATTTCCGGTACACATCATGCTATATATAAAGATATCGTGAATGCCATTACAGGAGAAAAACTAAAATAAAAATAAAAAAATAACCTCACAGTTTTTTCACTGTGAGGTTTTGTATTGCTATAAGTTTCCTGTGCTTGTTGCAGGGGCTCCGTCATATTCACTTGTAAATCCTGAGAGCCAGGAAATCATTCCATCTGGGAAAGTTAGACTTACTGCATTGCCCGTGCCATCCATAGTTCTCATAAACGGATATTTTCCATTATCTGAGCTGAACATATCATAATTTACTGCAAACCAAGAGTGGTGTGAGCTTGATGTGGGGTTTCCGCTTGGGAATCTTACAAAAAGCAGAGTTGAAAAACGGCAATCAGCAGGTGCATTGTTGACGGAAATAATATTCTTCCATGTTTTACGTACGGAGAAGAAATAATTAACAAGAGGGTCAAGCACACCACTTGTAATCCATACAGGAATGTCCGAAATCAGTTTTGCCTGCTTGACAGATGGTGTCCATGCAGGACAAATCGGAAAAATAGCTGCGAAAAGCTCGGGATATGCCACAGCCATTTTAAGTGTCATTTTACCACCCATAGAATATCCACCAATATAAATGCGACTTAAATCAATGTTTTCTTTGTTTTCTGCAATAAAATCATCTATTGTAGCTCGTAATGGGTAAATGAGGTCATCTGACCAATGGATATTCTTTTCCTCAAGTGAACGAGGTGCAAAAATATATGCACCGTCACTACCTTTGAATCGGGATTGGAAATCCGAAGATGACCAGAATGCAATATCACTGGCTCTTACCTGCTTACCTTCTTCTGCACCATCTCCCATGCCATGAAGCCAGATTACAAGAGGATATTTTGTATTATCGTTTTCCTTGACAGGGGAATAGTATCTGTAATCAATAGTGTAACCATCTGTTTCAGGACCTTCACCATATAAAAACTGTGCTTGTAATTCTTCAAGGTTGTCATCATAAGTTGTATTTCCTGTGGTGCAGGCAAAAACAGGTGTACAAACAGAAAGAATCATTACAAAACATAAAAATAAACATAAAATTCGTTTCATATAATAAACCTCCTTTTCACGATTATAACATGAGCAAAAAAACTATTTCAATAGTGATGCATAAAATAATACATATGTGTAAAATCTGTTGAAGAAAATAAGGCAAAGTAAACCTTTCGGGGTAAACTTTGCCTTTTTTAATTATTCTTTTTGTGAACTGAATTTCAATCCGACTTTTTTCAATTCTTCGTTATATGAAGAAATATCATCTGAATTGAGTTTACTGAGTTGGGTAGCGTTTGATGAAATGGATTTGCGTTTATTGAAGATGGCATCTATCCATCTCACAACCCACATAACAGGTAAAAGGAAAGGTGCTTTTTCCAAAATCGGATATTTAGTTTTCATAATATCCATAGGAAGGAAGATGAGATTTAAAAGAGATTTCCTTTTTGCAGAAGAAACGGATGTGGATTTTGCACTTAGTCTTGCAGCATAAGCCGTTTTCTTAATTTCGCTCAATCCAAAAGAACCACTATCCACAATTCTTTCAGTAATGTGGTCGGATAATTCTGTATCTTCCTTGTCGTTAAACCAGACAGCCAAAGTATCTGTAATGTTTTTATGAAATTCTTCTAATTCTAATTTTTCCAGTTCTCCAAGGATATAATCCATATTCATAGACGGGTGTTTCTGCCTGAAATACCAGATATCAATCATCTGTCTGAAGCCGATTCCACCATCACGATAGTGTTTTGTCAGATGAGTAAAGAGATAAATGTATTCATCCTCGTTTGACATTGCATATCTGTGATTACCTTGATGAATTGCTTTTTCCCAAGGCTTGCAATAATATGAGTAATAATCATCGTTATATGATGGGATTATACGTTTGTGTAATTCAACTGTCACTCCTGCAGGACTTTTCCATATTAATTCGTGGTCGGATTCCATTTCCTCAACATAACCGAGGGGACAGATGAGTTCTTTAATTTTGTCATATTGGGATTCTTTTATCAAAAGGTCAACGTCGCCCATTAATCTGAATTCAGGAACTGGGTAAAGAGGGGAGACTGAAACGCCTTTTAAAGGCATATAGTCGATTCCGTTTTCAGAAAAAACAGCTTCAAGTTGTTTGAGACAGGCAATCTGATTCTGATTCATAAATAAAAAGTTGAATGTGAAATTTTTGAAATGCTCCATACCGTTAAAATTGCCTTTAAGCTTGTATAAACCGTCAAAAACAAGAGGTGTAATCTGGTGCATTCTGCTTAAGAGAAAGATTTCTTTATAATCCAATTCATCATCAACCGATACAGGTGCTCCTGTAAGCGCAAATTTAATGATTGATATAAGATTTTTGCTTGTTTTTCGCATTCAAATCACCTTTTAATAAAAAAATCACATACAATTATAATCTCGATAGTAAATTAAGTCAAGTTTTTTTGAATAGTCTTAAAGGCTTTCGGAAAATAGGCTTTTCCTCTCCTATTCTGACCATCTCTCTTGAAAGTAATTCTCGCATTTCCTGAATTTTTTTCTCATATTTCTTGTTGTTTATAAGATTGTTCTTTTCGTAAGGGTCGTTTTTCAAGTCATATAAGAAGTCATCATAATATATTTTTGAGCTGTGTTTGAGCATACCCGGGCCTAAAGCGCGTGCAGAATATTTCCAATCCTTTGTACGCACAGCTCTGCCGATTTGAGATTCACTTATCTGAAGAAAAACACAATCTCTTTCAATCGTTTCATCTTCGTGTATAGGAAGAATATTTCCGGAGTAGCTTTCAGGGACAGGAATTTCTGCAAGACTCAGTAAAGTAGGAGGAAGGTCGATAAGACTGACAAGATGACTTATAGTTTTGCACTTCTTTATTGCGCCACCACCGAAAACAAGAGGAACATGTGTGCTTGAATCATGACAACTACGTTTGTATTCCATGTTTCTTGTTTTGAAATGACATCCGTGGTCACTTGTATATATAATGACTGTATTATCATATATCCTTTTGTCTTTCAATGTCTTAATAAGCTTGCCCACGTTGGAGTCCAAAGAATTTATAGCGGCAAGATAATCGGGATATTCTTCTTTATAATTTCCTTGAAGAAAGGTCAAATCTTCGGGGAAGGGGTAGTCACGATATTGGTCAATTAATTCTTTAGGTCCTTCAAAATGTCCGTGGTCATTCTGATGATGTGGCTCAAGCTGAGAAATAAACATAAAGAATGGTTTGTTGTCATCGTGGTTATCGATATATTCAAGCGCGAAATCATTTATACAATCTGCACGGTATCCGGTAAAATCAATTTTATTACCTTTTTCATCAAAAACATATCCGTCATATCCGTGTGAAGTGAATTCAAGAATATCCGCAGCACGCCAATATTTATAATTTCCTTGTCTTTCAACGGGAATAGCTGTTTTCTCACAATGTACACCCATGTGGGGGTAACGGTCAGAAGCAAGGTGCCATTTTCCGATATATGCTGTGTCGTATCCGTTTTCATTAAAATGGTCTGCCAATGTTTTTGTGTTTTCTTCCAATGCAATACCATTCCAATAACAGTGGTTTTGAGTAGCATATTGTCCTGTCTGAAGACATGCTCGTGCAGGCCCGCAAACAGGTTGACAAGTAAAGCAGTTTTCAAACAGTATTCCGTCGTTACCCAATTCCCACACATTTGGCATGAGTGTTTTGCTGAGTGTATCCCAACGCTGTTGGTCGGAAAAATAAAAAATAATATTAGGTTTCATTTTTTCCTCTAATACGGTGTAGTACCATGTTAATCTTGATTTAATTCTTTTACAGTGGTATGATTTCTCTGTAATTAAATAATAACATCAGTAATTTATTTTGTAAAGTTTAAAGGAGGAGTTTTTGTGAGTATTATTCTTTTTATCAGACAGATGTTGTTGAGCGTTATTATTCTTCTGGGAATGATGTCGCCGGCTTTTGGTGAAAACGGAATATCATATCAGGCAAAGAATCCGGAAAAGCTCATTATGAGTTTTGTAGCAGTTTCAGATATCCACGTTGAAACCAATAATCCGGATTCATATCAGGCATTCAGCGACATTCTGGAGGGTATAAAAGCAGGGAAAAATCACGATGCAGTAGTTTATCTCGGTGACAATGTTATGAATGGGCAGTTGACAGAAAATTTGTTGTTTTATACAGGCGTAAGAGCAGCAAAGCCTTCTGAGAAAAATTATGTGCTCATGGGTAATCATGATATAGGAAATGGTCACGGCGACTACAATGAACTTTGCGATAACTATATAAAAAATAACAGGAGATTTCTTGGTAACGATCTTGACAAACCATATTATTATAAAGTTCTCAATGGGTGTTATATGATTTGCCTTGCTAGTGAAGAGTTAAGCGTGAATACCTGCATTATGAGTGAGGAACAATTGTTGTGGCTTGAAAATGTGCTTGATGAAGCAGATGGGGAAAATGCACCTATATTTGTCTTCAATCATCATCCGATTGATTTTCTTACAGGTGTAGAAAGTGATGCTCTTGTAAATCTTTTGAACAAATATGATAGGGTGTTGTACATACATGGTCATACCCACTATCAGATGGCAGAAAGCAGTTTCAGGAATGTCGGTGGCGTCGATACCATAAATCTTCCTCGTTCATCAGAGGTTGTGGATTATGAGCCTGGCGATGGTATTGTAGTTGAGATTTATGAAGATGAAATTCTTGTAAGAGGCAGAAATTTCATTGATGGAGAATGGAAAGAAGGTCTTGAGTTTATATATTAAATTGAAAAGGGTAACACTATTCGGTGTTACCCTTTTGCTAATGTTTATGTACTTTTATACAATGATTTATCGTACAAGATAATCATACAAAACCCAACCATACAATGGTTCACCTGATGGGAATTCTTCGCATCCTACTTTGATATAACCATGGTTACTGGAAGAATAAGGCTCTGCTATGAATACAGGAGTGCCTTCTGACAAGAGAACAACAAGCTCAGCAGATGATGAAGGTGCTGTTCTCATGTTTATTCCGGCGTGAGCAGGTGTGTTATATGATACATAACGAGTGTTTGAAGTAGGAGGACTATAATGGTTCGGATATTCTTTGAATGTGAGATACTCTTTTTTAATAAAACAATGTTCATCCATCGGGTCTTTATAAGCAAGCACTTGGACATATCCTGTTTTATTGCTTGTGTTGTCGGACAGCACACGCACTACTGTGCCTTCAGCAAGAGTACCTTTTACGGTTGATGAAGAAGTAGCAAGGTTCATCATTTTAGCACCTTTGTTATTCGGTGTGTTTCTGATAACATAGAGCCCTTCTGCAATAAGAACTGTATTGCCCGAAGGCTTTTGTGTTTGAGTAGTTGGAGTCGTTTCGGTTGTTTTTGGAATAGTTGTTGTTTCGGTTCGGGTTGTTTCCTCTCTGTCATTTGATTTGTCACTATAAAAATCCGAAGTCGGAATAGTTATAGTGTTGTTATCCTCGGTGTTCTGTGTAGGCTCAAAACCAGATGGCTTTTCTGAACCTGAATCAACAAGAAGAATCAATAAACCTACGCAAACAAGTGCAAGAATAATTATTACAATGTTTTTGCCGGAATTTTTCATACGAATACGTCCTTTGTGTGATAGTTTTTTATATTAGTTTAATATAGTTTCAGTATATCACAGAAAATTACATCATTTCAATACTTTCACAACGGTTTTTAGTGGACATACTTAATATATAAACAGATTTTGATTTGTGAATCACTTCAGAGTGTTGACTTTTAAGTTAAAACGGACTAAAATTATTGCTATTCTAATGTTGTTTTCATTTTGTAAACAAATACAAATAAAAGGGGAATGTATTATGAAAAGAACACAAAGAGCAATTGCATTTTTAATGGCAATACTTATATCTTTGTCGTGTGTTCCACTGTCAGGACTGGGAGTCAGGGCGTCGGCTGCGACTGTAGTGGATACCGGTTATTGTGGAACAAATGTTATTTATAAGTTAGACTCCGATGGTTTGCTTACCATCAGCGGAAATGGCGCCATAGATGATGTGGCAAATTTCCGAGATGTTATGTTTCAAGATTCTCCAACTCCATGGGATAAAGATGAAGTTAAGCGAGTTGTGATTAAAGATGGTGTTACGAGAATCGGTGCATATCTATTTTCAGACCATTATGAATTATATGATGTTCAGATTGCGGATAGTGTAACATCAATAGGTAAAGGCGCTTTTCAGTATTGCTCTTCTTTAGTTTCTTTGGTGTTACCGGAAGGAATAACTTCCATTCCTGAAGGTATGTGTGCACTATCTGACTTAAGGTATGTTTATATACCAGACAGCATCACAGAAATTAATCCTGTAGCTTTTCATCATACCCTCTTGATTGAGGTGGAATATGGTGGCACAAAAGAAAAATGGGATAATATTACAATTGGAGACACCAACGATATCCTTTCTGATGTCTATATAGCGTATGATGGTGGTAGTTCACTTACCAAAAATCAATCCGGCACATGTGGTGACAATGTTACCTGGAGCTTGACTACTGATGGCACATTGAAAATAAGCGGAAATGGCCATATGGATTCATATATTAAGGGAACTGTTAATGGGAGTTATGCGAAAAATGGCGAGGGAATGGATCACCCATGGTTTGAATACAGGTCCAGAATAAAAAAGATTATAATCACTTCTGGTGTGGAATCAGTTGGTGCATATGCTTTCTATGATTGCTTTAATTGCACATCATTGGAAATACAAAATGGTGTAAAAACAATCAAGGATGGGGCATTTGCATATATGCCAATTTCTTCAGTAGTGGTTCCGGACAGTGTATCATCACTTGGTGAATATGCTTTTCATCACTGTTCTGTGCTTAAACAAGTAACGCTATCAGATAACATAACAGTTATTGAAGATAGACAGTTTCAATATTGTCGTAATATTAAATCAATTGAATTACCAAAGAATCTCACCAGAATAGAGTATTCCGGCTTTTATGGTTGCTCATTTGAAGAATTGACTATTCCTGCATCTGTAACATACATTGGTGATAATTTTCCAGATGTAGGTACAGTTAACTTCCTCGGCGCGGTGCCTGATTTTAGTTTTAATGAACCTCCTGCTAATTTATTACAAACAGATTATTGGTATTGTTTGCCGGAATATTACGAAGCCTATAAGGCTGTTTACGAAAAATGGAGAGCAAAATGTGTTCTGTCCGACGGTACTATATGTGCAAAATTAAATAAGACAAGAATCACACTTAGTGCTGATGACCCTACTTGTCAGTTAACGGTTACAGATGAAAAAGGTAACGCTACTTCAATGACCAAGAATTGGTGGGTTAAAAATTCTAAAGTTGCTTCTGTTGACCAAAATGGTCTTGTTACTGCATCTGGTCATGGTGAAACAATGTTATTTGTGGAAATCAGCGCAAATGGATGTCGTTCTATAGCGTCGTGTAGTGTTTCCACAAAAAGAAACGATTTGATGGTTGCACTTTTACCTAAAGATATTGAAGCGGATTTTCCTGTTACATTCGGAACGAGAATGACAAGTAATGGCGAAGTTGTTGGTTATCAGGCGGGAAAATTGGCAGAAACAGATACTTCAAACAAATATTATCAAGAACTTTTGTCCTTAACGAACACGTTGACAGCTGATTGCTCTAACGACGAACAAAAGGCAAGGGCAATATTCAAGTGGGTAAGCACAAACGTATCGTATGGTGGTGCGATAGGTATTGGTAATAATGCAGGTCAAGCATATGCTGTTTATCTGGAGCGTAAAGCACATTGTGAGGGATTTTCAAAGCTGACAGGTTTTATGTTGTATCTTGCCGGCATTCCTTCTTGTCTTGTAGCAAATGCTGGTCATATGTGGAATATAGCACTTCTTGATGGAAAATGGATAATGATTGATTCTACAAATGACCTTTTTGGGATAGATTATAATGAGTATGGAGCAATTGAGTGGATTGGTTTCGGCGTTGACGACCTTTGTTTTGTTATTGATAGTACAGCGGGAGTAAAACTTGCCGGAGCTGGTAATCATTATCTTCCAGAGGAACGAGAAATATATACTTCATTTGTTGTGCCGGATTTTGTTGATATTATTTTTGGCAGTACTTTTGATTATTGCTCGAATTTGGAAAGCATTACACTTCCAAAGAGTATTCAGACGATTAATAAAAATGCATTTGAGGACAGTGAGAAGCTTAAAAATGTTTATTATGCTGGAAGTGAATCAGACTGGAAATCAATAACTATTGAAGAAGGTAATGAGAACTTAACTAATGCCAATATAACATACAACTGCACAGTGAAGAGCGTAAAAGTCAAAACTATGCCAACAAAGACTACATATTATGTAGGTGAGAGTTTTGATTCCAGTGGTCTCACATTGACAGCAACTCATTTGGATGGAAGTACAGAGACAATTACAAGTGGATTTACTTGCACCGGATTTGACTCAGAAACAGCAGGCACAAAGAGAATTACAGTAAACTATGGCATAGTTACTGTTGATTTTGATGTTACCGTAAAAGAAAAACCACATTCTCACAGTTACACATCTTCCGTAACAACTCCTGCAACTTGTACGGAAAAGGGAATTAAGACATATACTTGTTCATGTGGCGCAAGTTATACTGAAAGCATCTCTGCTACGGGACATAAACCTGGAAACTGGGAGACTGCAAGCCTTGCAACTTGCACAGAGGCTGGTGAAAGTGTCAAAAAATGTACAGTTTGTGGTGAGGTTACACAGACAGTGGCAATTCCTGCTACAGGACATAAACCTGGTGAATGGCAGATAGTAGTTGAACCTACAACTGAGCAGGAAGGCTTTAAGGTCCGAGAATGTACGACTTGTGGTAAAGTGGTTGAAGAAAGCACAATGCCTAAATATGTTGAGCCTGAAATTGATGACGTTGTTGTGACTACACCATCACAGACCACAATAAACTATGGCGATTCCATCGTGCTTCATGTTGATGCCGATAGGATTCCTGAGGGTGGTTATGTCAAGTGGTCGGCATCAAACGATAACTTCAGAATCAGTGCTTCAGAAGATGGTACAACTTGTACGATTACTTCTGCTGTTAGCGGTTCGACAGTGATTACTGCAACCATATTTGACGCAGACGATAACGCTGTTTCTAAAGATGAACAGGAAATGACTTCAAAAGCTGGTTTCTGGCAGAAGCTTATATCATTCTTTAAAAATCTTTTTGGTTCATCAAGAATTATTCCTCAGTAAAATTAAAACAAATCACTATTAAATAACTAAAGTCCGGGAAATATCACGTGTTGATAATTCCCGGACTTTATATTTTTATGTGTTAAGACTTTTTTACAATTTTCAGAAAATGTTAGGGGTTCAGGTTTCTTAGACCTCCATAAACAAAAAACAGAGAAACCACAAAAGTGATTTCTCTATTTTGGTGCGAGAGACGGGACTTGAACCCGTACGGGATTACCACACGCCCCTCAAACGTGCGCGTCTGCCGATTCCGCCACTCTCGCATATCGGTCGTTCTTTCGAACGCAAGAGACATTATAGCAAAGGAAATCGGCAGTGTCAAGCATTTTTTTAAAATTTTTTAAATATTTTTAAATCGAACTTTCTTTTGAGTGCTTTACAGGCTTAACGGTAGGCTTTTTTGCCTTTTTAGGGAGTTCTTGTGCTATGGTTGGGAACTCGTTATCTGTTTCACTTGTGGGCTGAATTTCGTAAGTTCCGTATTTGTTCACCATTTCCCACGGTGTTTCGGGATTGTCGGGAATATATGTTATGCGCTCTTCTAACGGGTTAATATAGTTTTTGTTTTCTCTATCCATACTTATCACCAGATTTATTATGGATAAAATACATTGTAATATGCATTAAGGATATTTTTGTTGTGCTTAGAATAATAGTATGAGATATGTGTTGTGGTATCATATCTCATTTGTAAAAAACGGCGGGGTAAAACCCCGCCTTATTGTTAGGTTATTAAGTTCAGTCTTTTTTTGCAAGCTCTGTAAGAGATGTTGCAAGACCGGCAAGTCCCTGGATTTCTGATGGAATGATAATTTTTGTAGCTTTACCATCAGCAGCTTTTTCAAATGATTCCAAAGCCTTAATGCTAATAAACTCCTGACTTGGATTTACCTTGTTTATCATTTCGATACCGGCAGCAGTTGCTTCCTGAATCTTGAGAATTGCAGCAGCTTCACCTTCTGCTTCACGGATTTTTGATTCCTTGATAGCATCAGCACGAAGAATAGCAGATTCTTTTTCACCTTCTGCAACGAGAATTGCAGCTTTCTTTTCACCTTCAGCCTGAAGGATTTTTTCACGACGTTCACGTTCAGCCTTCATCTGCTTTTCCATTGAATCCTGAATTTCACGAGGTGGCATAATGTTCTTTAATTCTACACGATTGATTTTGATACCCCATGCGTCTGTTGCATCGTCAAGAACTTCTGTAATCTTTGAGTTGATTGTATCTCTTGATGTAAGAGTTGCGTCAAGTTCAAGGTCACCGATGATGTTTCGAAGTGTTGTTGCTGTAAGGTTTTCAATAGCCATCATTGGTCGTTCAACGCCATAAGTGTAAAGTTTAGGGTCAATAATGCGATAGAAAACAACTGTGTCAATTGACATTGTAACGTTATCTTTTGTGATAACAGGCTGTGGTGGGAAATCCACAACGGCTTCTTTAAGACTTACTCTTTTTGCTACTCTGTCAATAATTGGGATTTTAACATGAAGTCCTGTGTCCCATGTTGTATGATATGCACCGAGTCTTTCAATAACAAAGGCGTTTGCTTGTGGTACGATTCGTACGTTTGCTACAATGATTGCAATAATGATTCCGATTAAAATAATAGGTATAATTAAAAATTCCATAGTTCTTCTCCTTTTTATAGTTTACTTATTATAAGGGTTGTTCCCTTAATTTCTTTGATTGTTACGATTTCTCCCTTGGATATTATTTCTCCGTTTGTTGAAATAGCCTTCCAATATACATCACCCACACAGATTCTCCCTGTAATGGCATTTGTATCTTCTGTGACTGTTGCGGTTTTGCCGATAAGTTTCTCATTCTGGTCAACGTCATCAACGGCTTTTTTTATGTGTTTGTTATATATTTTACGACAAACCACCATAAATACAGCACTCAGAATAACAAATATTGCGGTTTGCCACAATAATTTGTCTACAACAAAAGATAAAAGACAAGTAATAATTGCAGCCGGCACAAACCAAATTGAAACAAGTGCTGTTGTCAATAATTCCACAACCAGAAAGAAGACACCTATGGCAAGCCACATTACCCATGGGTTTGCTACAATATATTCCATACCATCTCTCCTTTATCAAGTATTATTCTCTGTTGATTTCCTTTGCGAAAACTATAAGCATTGGTGTGCCGGCTTTTGTTCGTGCCATTCCACCAAGATAAGTATCTGTGCTCACAACTTCCCACCCATGTTTAGCCATATCGTTCATTTTAGTCTCTGCTTCACTGAGTTTTACTTCTAAAATTTTATATTCTTTTTGCATAATAAATTCCCCCTTACTTTATAATGTATTTATAAATTGCATCATAGATGCAGTCTTCAAAACTTTCCGAAGACCCACCATCAAATCGGAAAAGACCTTGACCTCCACCACCAGCAATTGCGTGGATATGAGTTTTTCCTGAAACATTGTCAATTACAACTGTGAGAGTGAGACGATTACCTGCTCGGTAATAGTGCTTTTCATAAACCTGAACAATCACCATTGTATTGTTGTCAGTATCAGTTACGTATTCATCTATAAGTTCACCGGTGACAGAATCGTTAATAATTGTATCATTAATAAGTTTTGCAACTTCCTGTGGTGAAATTGAGACATATAAATTGGTCATTTTACATCACTCCTTCAAGCTCTGAAAAAGCTTTTTGTGCCAAATCTCTCATACGGGTTGAAAGAATTGCAAGTACCGTTGCTCTTAAGGCTGTTTTAAGTTTTGACCTTGATACATCATCTCTTAACGTGACGTTTTTAAGATGTGATTCTATTGTGATGTCGATTTCATTTGTGTCATAAACAGATTTTTGTTCGCATTCATAAATTATACTGCACAAAATGTTAAACAATTCTCTGTCTGGCAAAATATCGTCCGAACGGTCTTCAACTGAACCATTGATATAACGCATAAGAAAGGCAATCTGTTCAAGCTGCATTGAACCACGCATCATATTTATAAGAATAATGCGCATTGTCTGTTCTTCGCCATATCGTTTTTCTTCAGGATTTTTTACCCACCCACGTTTTATCCAGTTTTGGATAGTAGATGTTTCAAGTCCTGTTAATTCTTTGACCTGTGCGAGGGTAAGACCTTTTGTAACGGTTAACAGGGGAGCAATCAGCGAAAAACAGTTGTCTGCCGCAACGGCGTTAAAGGTTAAAGTTGTTCCAGGTATATAGTCCAATATACTCCACCTCCTTCTATATGGTAAGTTGATTATATCACGAGTTCACGCGATTGTCAATAGGGTTTTTGTGACTTTTTAAAAAATAACGGACAGACATATTGTCTGTCCGTTGTAACTTATTTGTCGATAAGGGTATTGATATTTTTTTCCATAAGTTCAAAGAAGTTGTTCACGATTTCCATGTCTTTTTCATTACCACGCACACACATTGAAAGTGTGATAACGTTTTTATAAGTTGTTGCAGTAAGAAGAACAAAAGGTTTGTACTTTACTGCACCTGACATAAAGGCATCAGTTGGTTCGTGGCCTGAAAGTGCAAAATGCTTTCCGTTAAGAATACCAATATTACTCATTGCCATATATGGATTTGAATAACCGATTTTGATTATTTCTTCACTGGCAGCGTGAGGAAGAATACTGTATCCGAAATTAAGAAGGGGAAGACCATAAAGTCCCATAAACTTGTCTTTTTTAAATTTATTTGAGCTTCTCACAACATATTGTACAGTCTCAAAAATATCTCTTCCCCGTTCAGGTATTGCACATTGCATCCATGCAGTGTGGTTTGTAAAGCCTTTATCTTCCACATTATCCATATGACGACGAAGGTCAATGGCACTGGAAATCATAACCTGGTCATAGGGAGAAAAATCAGCTAATTCGTATACGCTGTAAAAATATGCTGTCAGTAGCATTTCATTCACAGTTGCGCCAAGCTCTTTACCCTTTGATTTTAATTTTGCAAGAGTATCTTCACTGAACTTCTTTCTTGCGATAAATGACTTGTCACGAATATTGTCATTTGTAAGCGGGAATTTGTGGTCATCTCTCGCGTTGATATTTTTGAAAAGACGCTGTGCGACACCTGATTCCATTTGTGAAAAACCGGAATAAACATCACTGTATGCTCTCGAGCCGGTTCTGAATTCAACGGGACTTACACCGTTTCCAACATATTCAGTATAGTTTTCACAGAATGCTTGCAAGAAGTATTTAAGGTCACCACCATCCATACACATATGATTTTCTATCATACAAAGTGTGCTTTTGCCGTCTTTGATAAAGAGTGCAAACTTCATCTGGATGTGGCTTTCAGGTGGAATATACTGTGTCAGGAAGTTGTCAATAGCCTCTTTCATATTATCAGGATATTCAACAGTCAAAACATCTTCTATTTTATAAGGCATAACTTCCCAGTGAGTGCTGACTTTTTTGTCTACAAATTTTGAGTGCAGAACAGGTGCTTTTTCAAAAGCACAGATGATAACTGTTTTTAAAGCTTCAATGTCGGGGACAAAGTCATAATCAAACTCAACGTGAACCATACGGTCGTTAAAGTCACGGAAAAGATAATGCATTTTATCCCATAATTCAGCATTTAACTTGCGTTTCATTATTCAGCATCCTCCTGTCTGTACATGAAATATTTTGCGTTATGTCCCACTATGGCTATTGCAATAATTCCATCAATTAAAAGACCAACGAAAATAAGAGTCCAACCTGTAAGCCAGGAAATAACTCCTGCCCCTGCAAGAACGATGTAGAGCATAGTGAAGATGGCAGGCATATATGCGAACAGTGAAATTGTTCGGAATTTCTGCTTTGTCGCAAATGCGAAAATCAAGTCACCAATAAAACATGTAAGGATACCAAGAATTACGAAAATCCAGCTGTAACCGGGGTTTACCATCATAAGAACGTAGAGGAATACAAAAATAGATATAAGCATTATGCATCCCGCTATTAAAGCCCGGGCAATAGGATGTAAAAATCTGTGCCAGTGATAAAGTCGTTTGATGATGAAGAAAGTGTAGAAAATTATCATAGAGAATATGCCCCCGACGATAATAAGCCATGTTTTTCCCCATTCACCAGTTGATTTGCTGACTGAGAAATAAGTCAGAAAGATAGCAATAAAATAAACAACTCCGCCAATAGCAAAGATTTTTCTTAAAAGACTTGCTCTTGCTTTTTTCTTTTCTTCCTTTTCAAAAAGGTAATAGTTTTTCTCGATATCAGGGAATTCATCTGCCATCAGGTCTGCAAGAACCTTTTCGTCGCGAAGACCAGCTGCAGTAACTTCGTTTGCGCGTTCGGTCATCTGGTCGAGAAGTTGTTTTTTATATTTGTAAGATGTTTTTGTATCTTTTATGTTTTTACAAGATTCTTCAATATATTCAATAAAACTTTTCAAGAAAGCACCTCCAACTGTTTTATAAGAGGATTATATCAAAAGTATTATTTGCGTTCAAGACAGATAAGAAAAATTTTACAAAAAATTAAAAAAGACCGTCGAAAAACCGACGGTCGGAATAAATTATTTATCTTCGTTATCTTTTTTCTTTGTTCTTGAGAAAACCTTATTAAGAAAAGTAGTAATGCCGATAAGCACGCCCATAACGATGATGATACCAGCCATACCCATACCCATATATTCAAGATTCTCAATGAATGCCATTGGGTTAAAAGCCATAAAAGTCACTAATAAATTCTGCAACATATCTGCATCCTCCTGTTACATAAAGAAGTTAAGGATAAGACCACCTGCAATAACAGATGCAATCTGACCTGAAACGTTTACACCGATTGAGTGCATAAGAAGGAAGTTCTGTGGGTCTTCTGCAAGTCCCATTTTATGAACGATACGTCCTGACATTGGGAATGCTGAGATACCTGCTGCACCAATCATAGGATTAATCTTTTTGCCCTTTGGCAAGAAAAGATTGAGAATCTTTGCAAACATAACGCCACCAACTGTGTCAAAGATGAATGCAACAAGACCAAGACCAAGGATAAGAAGTGTATCAGGCGCAAGGAATGATGAATAGTGCATCTTTGTGGCAATTGTGATGCCAAGGAAGATTGTGATAAGGTTTGCAAGAACCTTCTGTGCTGTTTCTGAAAGTGAGTTAAGCACACCACATTCACGGATAAGATTACCGAACATTAAGAAACCAACAAGTGAAACTGATGCTGGAGCTACAAGACCTGCAACGATTGTAATGATAATCGGGAAGAGGATTCTTGTAATCTTCTTAACTTCTGTCTGTGTATATGGCATACGGATAAGACGTTCTTTTTTAGTTGTGCAAAGCTTGATAAATGGTGGCTGGATAATTGGAACAAGAGCCATATATGAATATGCAGCAACCATGATAGCACCGAGGTACTGAGAATTAAGTTTGTTAGCAACAACGATTGATGTAGGACCGTCTGCAGCACCGATGATAGCAATTGAAGCAGCGTCGTTTATTGGGAAGAACATTGATGCAAGACAGAGAGTAAAGAAAATACCAAACTGAGCAAAAGCACCAAAAATCATAAGTTTAGGGTTTGAAAGAAGTGGACCGAAGTCAATCATCGCACCGATACCGATGAAAAGAATAAGTGGAAAGAGTTCGTTTGCGATACCGGCATCAAAAAGTACAGATAAGGCACCCTCTTGTTCTTCACCGTTAATTATCTGTGTAATTGCACCTGAAATAGGAAGGTTTACAAGGATTGCACCAAAGCCCATTGGGAGCAAGAGTGTTGGTTCCATTTCCTTTTTGATTGCAAGGAAAATGAGGATTCCGCCGATAGCCCACATGATAAGCATTTTAGGGTCAAAATAGTTTATCATATCGCTGAACAGCAAGTCTTTGAATCTGATGAGTAATTCCATGATTTTTTCTTTCTCCTTCGTTTTATCATATGTGAAGTAGGTTTGGCAAAAGAAAAACCACAACCTACTCCATTATAATTAGTATTGTATCATATTTTTTCCATTTTTCAATAGAAATAATAAACAAAAGGAAATTTTTGATTGAAAAAATAATGTTGAAGTGATATAATCGCAATACTATTTGCTTGGATGTGAAAAATATGTTCGGTTTAGGGACAATAATTAACACTGTAGCTGTTGTAATTGGTGGCATTATCGGATTCCTTTTCAAAAAAGGTATAAGTGAAAGATATGAAAAGACACTTATGGCAGCCTGTGGTGTTTCAACAATCTTTATCGGTGTAACAGGCACCTTGCAGGGGATGCTTACAGTAACCGATGGCAAAATTCAGACACAAGGAACAATGCTTTTGATTTTTTCATTTGTTATTGGTGGCCTTGTTGGTGAATTTATCAATATTGAAAAGAAAATGGACTCACTTGGAGAAAAACTGAAGAAGCTCTTTCACGCAGAAAAGGACAATAAGTTTGTTGACGGGTTTGTAAATACTTCACTTATTATCTGTGTTGGTGCTATGGCTATTGTAGGTTCTATACAGGATGGTCTTACAGGTGATTACTCAATGCTTACGGCAAAGGCAATTCTTGACCTTGTGATTGTTGTGATTATGACTTCAACCTATGGATTGGGCGCAATTTGTTCAGCAATTCCGATTTTTGTATATCAGGGTGCAATAACTCTGTTAGGTCATTTTGCAGGAAATGTAATAAGTGAGGAATTAATTGGTTACCTTTCATATATAGGTTCTGCACTTATTTTCTGTGTTGGTATCAATATTACTTTTGGTAAAAAAATCAGGGTTGGAAATCTCTTGCCGGCGCTTTTAATTCCGGTTTTTTACGTGGTTGGTAAATCATTAATAACAAACTTTTGACAGGCTTTTCAAGTCTGTCTTTTTTTGTTGCATATAATTTTTTGTTGTGGTATCATATATTATATATTGGTTTTGTGGAGGATAAGATGAAAAAACTACAATCATTCATTGACCTTTTTGACGAAAATTGCATAATGGTTGAAAACAACTGTGATATAGATGTGGATATTGAAAGTATTTCATATAACTCAAGAGAAGTGACAGAAAATACTCTGTTTTTCTGTAAAGGTGCACATTTTAAAGAGCAGTTTTTACGTGATGCAATAAACAAGGGTGCTGTAGCTTATGTTTCTGTAAAGAAATATGATGTGGATGCACCTTGTATTGTCGTTTCGGATATACGTAAAGCACTATATTCATCGGCAAACTTTTTCTATAATAATGCATGGGAAAAATTGAACTTAATCGGTATTACAGGTACAAAGGGAAAAAGTACAACAGCATATTATATAAAGTATATTCTTGATGAATATCTCATCAAGAATGGCGGTAAAGAAAGTGGACTTGCTTCCACTTTGGAGATATATGATGGTCTTGTCCGTAAAGAAAGCACACTGACAACTCCCGAACCGTTTGAACTTCACAAGCATTTTAATAATGCAGTAGAGAGTAAAACAGACTTTTTCACTATGGAAGTTTCTTCTCAGGCACTTAAATACGGTAGAACAGAGGGAGTGAATTTCAGAATCGGCTGTTATCTTAATATTGGCATTGACCATATAAGTGCAGTAGAGCATCCGGATTTTGAAGATTATTTCAACTCTAAAATGAAACTGTTTTCACAATGTGAAACTGCTGTTGTGAATATGGATAGTGATAAGAGTAAAGATGTTCTTGAATGTGCTAAAGCTGCAAAAAATGTTGTAACATTCAGCACAAAAAATGAAAATGCCGATGTGTATGGTTACAACATACACAAAGTAGGCTCAAATACTGTATTTACAGTGCGTACAAGGGATTTCACTGAGGAAATGACACTTTCTATGCCCGGTCTTTTCAATGTGGAAAATGCACTTTGTGCAATAGGTGTAGCTTGGATTCTGGGCATATCTCCCGAATACATCCGCAATGGACTTTATAATGCAAAAACGGCGGGACGAATGGAAATATATGAGAGCCGGGATAAGAAAATTGCAGTAATAGTTGACTACGCTCACAACAAACTCAGTTTTGAAAATATTATTGAATCAGCTAAAAAGGAATATCCGGGCAGAAAAATTTCGATTCTTTTCGGTTGTCCGGGAAACAAGGCTTTGATTCGAAGAAAAGATATGGGCGAAGTCAGCGGAAAACTTGCCGATTTTGTGTATATTACAGAAGATGACCCTGCAGAAGAAACGGTTGAAGATATCTGTAATGAAATTGCAGGATATGTAATCGGTGTTGGTGGTAAGGATAAATTCAAAATTATCTGCGACAGAGCAACGGCAATCAAAGCTGCAATTGAAGACTGCGAGGGAGAAAATGTTGTTATTCTCGCAGGTAAAGGGGCTGAAACACACCAGAAAAGAGGTCTTGTTTCAGAAGATTATGCATCAGATGCTTTTTATGCAAAGAAGTATCTTAAAGAATATGACGAAAGGCAGGGAGTTTAAATGGATACAAAAGAAGTTATTAAAACAGCCATAAAAATTGCAAAGGTAGTACCGTTTATAACTGCCACAGTGGGTGTTGCAAGCCTTGCACTTTCGAAATATCAGGAAAAACAGGGTGACTATTCCCGTGAATTTTCAGATATTGAACCTGAATTAAGAGCAAAAATTGAAGAGGTGAGAAAGGGTTATGGCAAAGAAAACTAATTCTATTTTTAAAACTGCATTGGGATATGGTATCGGTGCCATCGGTCTTGATTTAAGTTATGGTATGTTTTATTCATACTTGTCTTACTATCTTTCAAGTGTGCTTGGATTGGAAGAGGCATTTTTACTTCTCATTACACCTCTTGCCCGAATCTGGGACGGAATCAACGACCCTATGATGGGTACTATTGTTGATAATACACGAACAAAAATGGGTAAATATCGCCCTTGGATTTTAATTGGCGCATGTTGTAATGCAGTTGTGCTTTTTCTTTTGTTTACATCATTTGGTCTGAGTGGTCTTCCTCTTTACATTTACATTGGTGTTATGTATGTAGCTTGGGGTATGACAAATACAATGGCTGATATTCCTTATTGGTCAATGGTGCCATCCTTTACAAGTGAAGAAAAAGAAAGAAACCTTGTGGCAACTGTTGCTCGTTCATTTTCAGGTATCGGTCAGGGAATTATCTCAATCTTAACGCCAATTATCTGTCCTATGCTTTCAAGTGGTATGACGGATGCAAAGGGATATAGTGCAAGTGGTTTCTCCCGTTGGGCAGGAATCTGTGGTGTGGCACTTGTATTCTTTGCTACAGTTTGTATTCTCGTTACCAAAGAAAAGAATGTTGTTTATGGTGAAAAGAAAAAGTTCAGCCTTAAGCAGATTTTTAGCGTTATCAAGAGTAATGACCAGTTAGTTGTGTTTATCGTGTTTGCGATGCTTTCAAATGCAGGTTGGTATCTCACAAGCTCAACTGCGGTATATTATTTCACAGATTCACTGGGCAATTCGCAATTACAGTCACTTTTCCAGACAATCGGTACAGTGGGTTCAGTACTTGGACTTCTTGTAGTGCCGGTGCTTTCAAAATGGTTCACAAAGAGAACTACATACACGATTTCACTTGTTACCGCAATTGTAGGTTATGGCCTTATGCTCGTAACAGGTCCTATTCTTAAGCTTAATGTTGTTATTATGGACGTTTGCTATATTCTCGCATCTGTGGGTGTTTCATCAATGTTCGTTTCACAGACAATTTTCCTTGCTGACATTGTTGACTATGGCGAATACAAAAACGGCACAAGAAATGAAAGCATCACCTTCTCAATGAAGGGCTTCTTGCAGAAAATGGCATATACAATGCAGACTATAGTACTTTTCGGTGGTCTTGGTCTTATGAATTATAACGACCAGATTACAACAGTTAAATTTGTAAACGAAACAACAAAAACAGGTATTGGTGTCATCTGCTTCGGTGTACCAATGCTCTTCTTCCTTGCATCTCTTCTCGTGTTCAGAAAGAAATTTAAGGTTTATGGTGAACTTGCCGACAAAGTACACGATTATATTATTGAAAAACGTGCATCAGGAGAATAAATATGGCTGATTTAAAATTCTATCAGATAACTGATTTACATCACTATGCACTTGAACTTGGTACTGAGGGAAAGGCATTCGAGAAAATTTGTCTTTCTGACCAGAAATGTCTCAAGGAAACAGGGGCAATGATTGATGCCTACTTCGATAAAATAATTGAAGATAAAGAAACAAATATCGTTCTTATTACAGGTGACGTGACTTGTAATGGTGCGAAGGAAAGCCACTTTGACCTTATTCCAAAGCTTCAAAGACTTAAAGATGCGGGTAAAAAGATTTACCTCACAACCGGCACTCACGATTACTATATGGAAAACGGTAATGGCACCGGCAAGGCTGAAAAATGTGTTGGTGACGAGCTTTTAACAGCAACCCGTACCGAGCGTGATGAGCTTTTGGATATTTACCACGATTTCGGTCTTTCAGAGGCAATTTCATTACATAAACCAAGCCATTCTTATTGTGTAAAGCTTCAGGATGGATACAGACTTCTTTGCCTTAATGACGATGGCGACGAATTTTTCTGTGGTTACTATGACGATTGTCTTGAATGGATAAAAGAACAGATTGATGACGCAAAGGCAAATGGAGATTATATTTTCGCTGTTACACACCATCCTGTTTTGCCACCAACGCCTATTTATCCTCTTTTCAGCAAGAGAGATATGCTTGGTGACTATGAAAAAACATCAGAATTCCTTGCGAACAATGGCGTTAAATTCATTTTCACGGGTCATACTCATATGATGAATATTGCGAAAATGACAACATCAAAAGGCAATGACTTCTATGACATAAACACTTGCTCGGCGGTTGGTTATCCGAATGCAATGCGAAAAGTCGTTATGACAGATACTGAAGTGCAAGTTGATAGCGTGAAGATTGACAACTTTGACTGGGATTTAAAGGGAATGACAGTTGACGAATATACAAAAGTAAATTTCCAGGAATTTCTCAACGCAATTTTTGATTCAATGGCTTATGATATCCCTAAACTTGCTGAACTTTCAACATCATTCAGTATGACACCTGAAATGGTATATAGATTTGAAAAAGTGCTTGTGCCGTTTGGTAAATTCTTGCAAAAAGCAACCTTTGAAACAATGGGTAAAATGTTCGGAATAAGCAAATATATTGCTGACTCAGTAAAAGACAGAAATGTGAAAGATTTTCTTATTGAAGCTGTTACAAATGTGTTTGTTGGTGACGAGCCTTATGACCCATATACACCGGAATATTTAGCAATCTGGTCGTTGTTCAACAAGCGTGTTAAGAAAATGATTAAACCCATAAAAGGTTCAGAAAAAATTGCAGAAATCCTTGATATTATCCTTGATGGTGTGCTTTATGATGCACAACCGAGCGACTGGAAAGGAACATTCCAGAAATAAATGCAAAATGTAAAGCGCAAAATGAAAACTCCCTACAAAATGTAGGGAGTTCATTTTTACTGATTCTCAACGCAAATTCTATACGCTATTTCCTGTAATTGCTCAATACCCTCGATACTGCACAATTCCTGACGGTATTTTGCACCACCATGAAGTCCTTTTGTGTACCAACCTGCGTGTTTTCGTGCTTCTCGCATACCGATAAATTCACCTTTGTATTCGCAGATTTTTTCAATATGCTTAATCATAACTCTCATTCTTTCGGTGACAGGAGGGTCGGGAATAATTCTTTCATGGTCAAGGTAAGCGTTGATTTGAGAGAATACCCAAGGACAACCTAAAGCGCCACGACCAACCATAATAAGGTCACAGTTTGTTTCTTCAAGCATACGTGCAGCAGTAAGCCCGTCAACAATGTCACCGTTACCGATAACAGGAATTGAAACCGCTTTTTTTACCTCTGCAATAATGTTTCTGTCAACAGGAGGAGAGTACATCTGTTTTCTTGTTCTGCCGTGAATTGTGATTGCAGATGCGCCTGCATTTTCTGCTCTTTGTGCCATTTCAACTGCATTTATGGAATTTTCATCCCAACCTGCACGGATTTTTACTGTAACAGGAACAGGTGAAGCATTAACAACTGCTTTCACGATTTCTTCAGCAAGTTGTGGATTTTTCGCAAGACTTGCACCGCCACCGTTACCTGCGATTTTTGGTGCAGGGCAACCCATATTTATGTCGATAATCTGTGGATTTACTTTCATAACAGATTCAATGCTTTCAGCCATAACAAAAGGGTCATTGCCAAAAATCTGCACAGCAGCAGGGCGCTCATTTTCGGATAAAAACATCAAGTCCTTTGATTTTCTGTCACCCATTGAAACGCCTTTTGAACTTATCATTTCGCTGACAACATATGCGGCGCCATAACCAACGCACAATTCGCGAAAAGCACGGTCGGCAACTCCTGCCATAGGTGCTAAAACAGCTTTTCCGTTTATTTCAACATTACCAATTTTCAAAACATTACCTCATAAAATTTAATGAAAACATTTTATCACAAGAGTACGATTAAAACAATAAAAAATACTGTTATTTTCCCTTTTTCTGTGTTACAATGAAAATACTCTGAAAATTAAAGGTGATTTTATGAAAACATTTATGGATAAAGATTTCTTACTTTCAACTGAAACTGCGAAAGTAATTTTTGAAAATGGTGCAAAGAATACACCAATTTTTGACTGGCATTGCCATCTTTCACCGAAGGAAATTTATGAGGACAAACCATTCGAGAATATTACAAAAATATGGCTCGGTGGTGACCACTATAAGTGGCGTGCAATGCGTGGATGTGGTGTTGATGAAAAATATATCACAGGTGATGCTTCTGACTACGAAAAGTTTATGAAATGGGCAGAAAGCTTACCATACTGTATCGGCAATCCTCTCTATCATTGGACACATCTTGAATTGCAGAGATATTTCGGCATTTATGAACCATTGAGTCCAAAAACAGCAGATATGATTTGGGAAAAATGTAATGAGCAGATAAAAGCAGGAGGCTTTACACCTCGTTCGCTTATCGAAAAGTCAAATGTCGCTTGCGTATGCACAACGGACGACGCTGCAGACACTCTTGAATATCACAAATTATTGGCAGAAGATAAGTCGTTCAAATGCAAGGTTATTCCTGCATTCCGTCCGGATAAGTCATTCCTCATTGATTCTCCTGTATTTAAGGAATGGATTGATGCTATGGAAAAAGCTGCAGAAATGGAAATTAAGTCATTTGCTGACCTTTTGACAGCACTGGAAAAGAGAATAGCTTTCTTTGACCAGATGGGTTGTCGTGCTTCTGACCACGCACTTGAATATTGTCCGTTTGAAACCGCAACAGAAGATGAACTTGAAACAATTTTCACAAACGCACTTGCGGGTGGTGAATTTACACAGAAAGAACTCGACCAGTACAGAACAGCACTTTTACAGTTCTTCGGTGAAAAATATGCAGACCTTGGTTGGGCTATGGAGCTCCATTTCGGTGCAATGAGAAACAACAATGCAAGAATGTTTAAATCAATCGGTGCTGACACAGGTTTCGACTCCGTTCATGACCATCAGTTAGCTTATGGACTTTCTCGCTACCTTGACTCTCTTGATGTTAAGGGAAAATTGCCAAAGACAATTCTATTTACACTTAATCCAAAGGACAATTATGTTCTTGGTACAATGCTTGGTAATTTCCAAAGCAGTGAGGCACAGTCAAAGATTCAGTTCGGTTCTGCATGGTGGTTCAATGACAACTATGATGGAATGAGAGAACAGATGAAAACACTTGCAAATCTCGGTGTTCTCGGCAAGTTTGTCGGTATGGTTACAGATTCACGAAGCTTTCTTTCATATCCTCGTCACGAGTATTTCAGAAGAATTCTTTGCGAGATTATTGGTGATTTGGTAGAAGAAGGTAAGTATCCTGACGATACAGAATTTCTCTCAAAAGTTGTTGAAGATATTTCGTTCAATAACGCAAAAAATTATTTTGGAATATAAAACAAAAAACCGTAAATTGGGAAAGCCCCTTTTTACGGTTTTTATTCACTTTGCACTTTGCGTTTTGCATTTTGCACTTATATATTCATTCCACCATTGACGGAGATGTTCTGACCTGTAATAAAGTCGGCATCCTTTGATGCAAGGAATGAAACTGCACCAGCTACATCTTCGGGAGTACCGATTTTGTTAAGAGGAGTTTCTTCCTTAAGAGCATTCATAGTTTCATCGTCAAAATGACTTGTCATGTCGGTTAAAATTACACCGGGTGACACGGAATTGACAGTAATTCCTGAAAGTCCAACCTCTTTTGCAAGAGCTTTTGTCATTCCGATGAGTCCGGACTTTGATGCAGAGTAATGCACCTCGCAAGAACCACCTGTTTCACCCCAGATGGATGAAATATTTATGATTTTACCTGACTTTCTGTTAATCATGTATTTAAGAACTGCACGACTGCAATAAAATGCACCTGAAAGATTTGTTTCAATCATTCTATGCCACATTTCGTCAGTAATATCTGTAAATAACACTTGTTCGGCAACACCTGCGTTGTTTACAAGAACTTCGATTTCACCATAATTCTTTTCAATATCCTCAACAACGGTTTTTACTGCAACACTGTCCGTGATATCAAGTCTATATACTTTACAATCTGCACCTGAATCAGCACAAAGTTCTTGTGCTTTTTCTTGTGAATTATTATATGTAAATGCAACCTTAAAACCATCATTTAAAAGTCTTTTTACAATGGCAGAGCCGATTCCTTTTGCTCCACCGGTAACTAATGCAACTTTTTTCATTTTATCATCCCTTTTGGATTGTTTGTTACATTGTATCACAGTTTATTCTATTTTGCATTAAAATACTTGAAAAAAATTGTGCCATGGAATATAATAATTCTCGCAAAATAATTATGCTGGTGTGGCGCAGTCGGTAGCGCAACTGATTCGTAATCAGTAGGTCGACAGTTCAAATCTGTTCACCAGCTCCAATTTTTATGTGGAGGTCCACAATATGCTTTATTTTTATCCTGAAGATTTCGGTGCACTTGGTAACGGTGTGAATAACGACTGTAAAGCCATTCAGTCCGCTATTGATAAGGCAGAGGAAAATGGCGGTGGTACGGTTGTTCTGACAAGCGGTAAAACATATTATTCTTATTCAATCCGAATGAAGAAAAATGTTGAACTCCACTTACAGAAAGGCTCTCGTCTTAAGGCTACTGACAATATTGACGGATATATCCGTCCTTGTAATATGATAAATGACCCTAAAACTGCTCTTATTGGCAACCCTGTAACAGGAAAACCATCATTTGTTTTCATTTATGGTTATGAGGCTGATGGTTGTACGATTTCAGGTGAAGGTATAATTGATGCTAATGGCCATGCTTTTGTTGAGCGAAAAGATAAATACTATGTAACAGGTAATTTTTATCCACGACCAACAGTTATATATGTTGAAAAGAGTAATAATATCACATTTAAAGACGTAACAATTGTCGATGCTCCTTTCTGGACATTGCATCCTGCTGGTTGTGATGATGTGCTTATCTCTCAAATCAGAATTCTCAATGATTTGGATGTTGCAAATTCTGACGGTATTGACCCCGACCATTGTACAAACGTGAGAATTCTAGGCTGTCACGTTGAATGTGCAGATGACTGTATCTGCCTTAAAACATCAAAAGGCAATGCTGAATATGGTCCTTGTGAAAACATAATTATTGCAAATTGCACTCTTATTTCAACATCTGCTGCTATTAAAATCGGCACAGAAGGTGTTGGCGATTTCCGCAATGTAATCGTTGATAATTGCATTATTTCACGAAGTAACCGTGGTCTTTCTATCCAGATTCGTGACGGCGGCAATGTGGAAAATGTTACATGTTCAAACTGCATTATTGAAACACGTCGTTTCTGTCCTGATTGGTGGGGCACAGCAGAGCCTATTGTAATCACAACATTTAATCGTGACGAAAACACAAATTCCGGTAAAATCAGGAATGTCCGTTTCCGTAATATTACTTGCAAAGGTGAAAATGGTGTACTTGTTCATGGTACAGAGGAAAATATGATTGAAAACGTAACCTTTGAAAATGTAAGTGTTACAATGACAAAAACATCAAAATGGGACTGTGGTCTTTACGATTTAAGACCTTGTTTACAGTATGGTGTTGAAAAGTATAAGAACAGTGGTTTCTTTATCAGAAATGCTAAAAATGTACTTATCGAAAAATCATCGGTACAATGGGGAAATCTTTGTGATGATTACAACAAAGCAATTGATGCGGAAAATGTACCGAACCTTGAACTTATCAGATTTACAGGAACAGATGCACAATAAAAAAGCAGGGCGGGGTATTGACCCCGCCATTTTAGTTAATACAGCTGAAAAACATAACAAATTACACCATAGATTACTGCTGAAAATATGCCATAAGCAATAACCGGACCTGCGATTTTGAAAATGTTTGCTCCTGTGCCCATAATAATTCCTTCGGATTTGAACTCGAGAGCAGGAGAGACAACTGAATTTGCAAAGCCGGTGATGGGTACAATAGTACCTGCACCTGCATGTTTTGCAATCTTGTCAAAAACACCTATTCCGGTGAGGATGGATGCAATTACAATGAGAACGGACGGTGTCAATGCTTTTACAGCATCTTCCGAAAGGCTCAGCTTTTCGAATCCCCAGTTAAGAAATTGACCGAATGTGCAGATGCCACCACCAAAAAGGAATGCTTTTATACAATTTTTGATTTTTGGTGACGGTGGAGAAGCTTTTTCCGCCATTTTGTTGTATTCGTTGTTTGTTGTGGACATAATATCACTTCCAATCAAGATTGTTTTTCCCTGAAATATTGTTTTTATTATGTGATTTCTGATAGTTGTTTGAAAAGATACGATTTTTATGATAAAATATATTTTAATAATTTGCAGGAGGGATTTAAGTGGTCGGCTATATTGATGTGGGCGGTGGAATGCGTGGCGTATATGGTGCCGGAGTGCTCGACCGATTGCTTGACGACAATGTAAAATTCTCTTGCTATATCGGTGTTTCGGCAGGCTCAGCGAACATTATTTCTCATTTGGGTGGTCACAAGGGTCGAACATTACGGTTTTATCGTGATTACTCCTATCATCGTGAGTATATGGGTTGGAATAATTTTATCAAAACAAAGTCATATCTTAATCTGGACTACATTTATTCAACCCTGACAAATGAGGGTGGTCTTGACCCATTGAATTATGATGTTTTCAAAGAGAATAAGGTGGATTTTTATATTGTTACAACTGACACAACAACTGGTGAAGCTCGCTATCTTGAAAAGGATAGTATCAAGCGAAATGATTGTACATCAATAAAGGCATCCTGTAGTATTCCGCTGTTTTGTCCACCGATAAACAGTAATGGTGTGACATATTTTGATGGTGGAGTATCCGACCCCATTCCTGTCAGAAAAGCATTAGAATTAGGCTGTGACAAAGTTGTTGTTACTCTTACTTTGCCAAAAGACTTTCACAAAAAACATAAATTTCCCAAATGGTTATACCCTATAGTTGTGAAGAAATATCCTGAAATTGCCATAAAACTTTATGATATGATTGATAAATATAATGCGGATTTGGATTATTTGAAAGCCCTTGAAAAACAAGGGAAAGTCCTAGTTTTATCACCCGATGATTGTTGTGGCGTTACTACCCTGAAACGGACAAAAGAGGGTATTCAGAGTTTGTATCAGAAAGGATATGAAGATGCTCGTAGGGTGAAAGAATATTTGTCATTACAGGAGAATGTGTGTGAATAACAAAAATGCGAAGGTGATGAAGAAAATCAGCAAATTTATCTTCATAACTCTGGCTGTGATATTAGCTTTTAATGTGATAGATTTCACTTTAAGCGAAATCACGGACAACAATGCGTATACAGATGCAGTGCGTGACGATGTTATGTGGAATGAAGTTGTTGAAAAAATTGAAGATGGAACAGAATTGTCCTCTAAGGACTATGAAACAGTTTTTTTACAGTCCGGATTGGGTAGGCCTGCTGTGGACAGAATATTGTCTGAAGGCAGAATGGACAAGTTGAATTATTATAGAGAGTATTATGTTCTGGATAAGGAGTATTATTGCTATCGTAAGGGAGTTTTTGCTTGTCACGAATCAATTACGAATATGACAGGTGAGAAAATAAATAATCCGGAATTTGCGGATTTGCAGAATGGTGATATTATAATTACCTTGAGCATACATTCACTTGGATGGAGACATGGACACGCCGCCATTGTGACGGATGCAGAAAACGGTATAGGTTTACAGGCTGTTATGATTGGAGAAAAGTCTGATGAATCACTTGTCTTGTCATGGATGAAATATCCGCTGGTGGCAGTACTGCGCCCGAAAAATGTTGATGAAAAAATAAGGAATAATGCAGCTGTTTTTGCCCATGATAATCTTAAAGGGCTGAATTATTCGCTTTGGGGCGGAATATTTTCGGGAAGGAATGCGGATAAAGTGCCGAGTGCGACACAGTGTGCACATCTTGTGTGGTATGCTTATGCGGCTTGTGGTGTAGATATAGCGCCGGAAAGTGGTCGCATAATTACACCAAAAGACTTTCTGGAAAGTCAGAATTTAGAGATTGTTCAAGTTTATGGAAGCATATTGGATGTGTAAAAAACAAGTGATAAAATTAATTTAATAAATAGCATTACAGAGTGTTATGGCAGAGCAATTTACAGACCATCCGGAAAAATGATATCTATAATCAAAAAGAGGTTATTTTCATAGAGAAAAAGCCTCTTTTTTGTTTCTTTTTGAAGCATTTTATACTTGTATTATTATACTTTATTTGGTATAATAAATTGTTAAAATATATCATCCATGATTATGCTCAGAAGGAGTCTCGAAATGGATTTGTTCAATGAAGAAAAAAAGAAGGATTTAATCATCGGCAGAAATGCCGTAACTGAACTTATAAAGTCAGGCCGTGAGATAGATACGCTCTTTGTCTTACGTGGTGAAAAAGGTGGCTCTGTGGGAAAAATCATCGGTCAATGCCGTGATAAGGGTGCCGTAATCAAAGAAGTTGACAAGAAAAAACTTGACTTTATGTGTGGTCACAGTAATCATCAGGGGGTGGTGGCAATCTGTGCTGCTCATGACTATGCTACAGTGGAAGAAATTCTTGCTGTGGCGGAAGAAAGAGGAGAATCACCATTTATTGTTGCTTGTGACGGAATTGAAGACCCACATAATTTAGGGGCTATAATCCGTACAGCTGAGGCGGCAGGTGTTCATGGTATTATCATTCCAAAACGAAGAAGTGCCTCTTTGAATTATACGGTAGGAAAAACCAGTGCAGGTGCTTTGGAATATATGAAGGTTGCACGTGTTTCAAACCTTGCTTCGACGCTTGAGGAATTGAAGGAAAAAGGACTGTGGGTATATGGTGCGGATATGGATGGCGAAGATGTCCGTTCGGTAAACCTTGATGGCCCGGCAGTGCTTGTTATTGGCTCAGAAGGAGATGGAATGAGTCGTATTGTCCGTGAAAAATGTGATTTTATCGTTTCACTTAAAATGAAGGGACAAATCAATTCACTTAATGCTTCTGTAGCAGGTGGCATTTTAATGTATGAGTTCGCATACAAAAGATAAATCGGAAAGGCAAAGTTTTTTCGGGGGGAAAGTTGTTATGACAGATAAAATTTCAGATAACTTAATTGATGAAATCCTTAGCGATGTAAAAACATATACTGGTGAGAGTGAGCCTGAAACTATATATTCTGCAGAAGATATTGATTTGCTTCTTGCCGATATTATGGGAACAGATAGCGATACTGAAAAAGAATCTGTTGACATAGTGTCAGATACAGTGAAAAAGACAGAAAGTGTGGATACCCAATATCCCGAAAAAAATATATTTTCCATAGATGTTCAGAAACTTCAGTCAGTTGACGATGAAGCTGTTGCTGAAGACGAAACGGAAGTACCTGTTTTGGTTGGTGATGATGGACAGTTTGGTTTTGTTTCTGATATTCCTGTAGAAGTGGCGGAAGAAGAAACAGAAGAGGAAATCAAGGAAGATGATACTGTTCAGGGTCAGATTTCTATTGAAAAAACAAGAATGTTCAACGAAGTTGATATTCGTGGAGCATATAACCCGGAAATCTCTCATAATCTTGGAAATAGAGTGACAAGAACAACCAGTGGTGATGCACAGCCACTTTCTTCAAGCACAATGTCAGAAGAAAAATACAGAAAGCATTTTATGAATAAGCCTGTTCAGAAGATAGAAAATACTATGGAACAAAGAGCTATCAGAAATGCTTCTCCACAGAAAACAATTGAGACTCCTGGCATGGTTGTAAAAAATCGTGCAGTAAAAGAAAATACAGATGGAATAAGACCGTTACCTACTATTGTTCCTGCCGAATACGAATTACAACAGGAAAGAACAATGGTCATAAATCAGAAAAAACCTGACAATCAGATTATGTTTGACGGGTTTGGTGATGACGAAGATATTATGCAACAGTCTGAAGAACAGGCAGAAGCAGAGCTTCGTGAACACCGCAAGGAAGCTGTTGAAGTTTTCGTGAATGGTGATTTACCATTTAAGGAGAAGGTGGAGTCTCCTCCTGTAAAAAGAAGATATGAACGACAAAAGGTTAAAATTGCTCGTGAATATTTCGGACCTAATGATGCAGATGCAGTTAAAAATGTTTTTGCACAGGAAAAGAAAGACCTTGTTATTAAACTTGCTGTAGTTTCGGCAATTTGTTTTGTTATGTCTATTCTTTCTATGATTGCAGGTGCAGATAACGGAAACTTTGAAATATACGGAAATAATGAGCTTGTATATTCTGCTGTTCAGCTTTTATTCCTTGTTATAGCAAGTGTAATAAATTATAAATCGTTTGCAAATGCAATCTCCAACATCAGAAGTTTGGTTTTCAATATGGACACAGTTGTTACAGTGTCTGCAATAGTAGGCGCTTTACAATGTATTGTAAGCTTTGGCTCTGCGGATAGTGTTGAATCCGTAGCAAGTCTTACAACAGGTGCGGCTGTCCTTCCTATGGTTATGAAACTTGCAGGTGAACTTGTACGTTGCAAAAACGATAGTGATAACTTTGATATCATTACAGAAGAAGATTATCCATGTCACTGTGTAGAAAATGTTGCAGACGAAAATGTTGCAATTGAAATTGCAAGAGGTCTGATGATGGGAAATCCTGAAATCAAATATTCTGCAAAAACAGAATTTCCACAGAGCTTTATTGAAATTTCTCGTTCTGCAGAGGTTACAGGACCTATCTGTAAGATTACAATCCCTGCAATGTTGGGCGTTGGATTGGTGCTCGGTATTGTAACAGCGGTTATGACCAAAAATCTTTTTGCAGCAATAAGTGCTCTTACGTCCACTGTGTTGATTGGGCTTCCTTGTTCTGCAGGTCTTATTTCAGCAATCAATCTTCGTACAACTAATAAAATGCTTAATGAGCAAGAAGCTATCATCAATGGATATAATGCTGTTGAAGAAGCGGTTAATACAAACGGTGTGGTTATTGATGCCTGTGACGTTTTTGAACAGGGTGGTTGTAATATTGAAGGTATGAAGACATACCATAAGATGCGAATTGATGAGGCAATTCTTTATGCGGCTTCTGTAGTTATTGCATCAGGTGGTGTTCTTGCTGACGTTTTTGAGGGCGTTATTATTGGCAAAAAAGAATTACTCCTTCCTGTTGAATCATTGGTGTATGAAGAAAAATTAGGATGCTCTTGCTGGATACATAATCACAGAGTGCTTGTGGGTAATCGTGACTTGCTTGTGCATCACAATGTAGAAACTCCGGATAAAGATTTGGAAGAAAAATTCAAGGCGAACGGAAGAAATGTTGTTTATCTTGCAATTGAAGGTAAAATTTCAGCAATGTTTGTTGTTGTTTATAAGGCAAATCCTGAAACAGCAAAATATATCCGAGAACTGGAAAAAGATGGTGTTACCATTTTCTTCAGAACAGCGGACGCAAACATCACAGAAAAATTCCTTGAAAGAGAGTTTCAGTTACCTGCAAATGTTGTTAAGATTATCGACCCTGTTGCAGGTGAGATGTTCTCAAAGGTAAAGGCTCGTTATGCAGACAGACGTGATGCACGAATTGTTCATAATGGTAGTATGATGTCTATGCTTGCTGCAATTCACGGAACATTTATTATCAATTCTCTGGTGAATTCATCAAGATTGATTCAGGTTATTGCATCAATAGTTGGTGCTTTGATTATAGCAATATTTACATTCCTTTCAGGTGTGGGACAAATAGGTGTATGGCAGATTATACTGTACCAGATTATCTGGGCAGGTATACTTGCTGTTCCTGCAATTACACGAAAAAAGTAATTATTCGGGAGATGAACTGATTGACAGAGTTTTTAGGAACAATTAAAGATGTTGCCTTATGGATTTGGAATTTTGAACAGGTAAGGTTTTTTCTTGATGCGATGATAAAACTTAGTGTTACAACATTCCTCAGTGGTTTTATAGGCTATGAACGAGAACACTCCCATCGTCCTGCCGGTTTCAGAACACATATACTCGTGGCGGTTGGTTCTGCCCTTGTTATGTTGACATCAGTATATATTTTTGATAGTCAGGGTATGGTAGGAGATGTCACCCGAATGAGTGCACAGGTACTCAGTGGTATCGGTTTCCTTGGTGCAGGAACTATTCTTCGTGAGGGCTTTTCGGTTAAGGGGCTTACAACTGCGGCATCTCTCTGGGCGGTTGCTTGTATAGGTATTGCTGTAGGTGCAGGATTCTATGCAGGTGCTCTTGTGGCAACCATTGTTATTTATCTTACACTTAACTCTCTTAAAAGATTTATTGTGCGTGGTTCAGCAGGTAAGCTTGTTTTCATCGAGCTTAAGGATGTTGCAGTACAAATTCCTGTTATTACAAAAACTATCAAACAATGTGGCGGCACAATTCATTCAATGGAAGTTGTTTATACAGAAACAAAGGATTTGAAATTTAAACGACGTAAAGATACTTCTGTTATAAAAATTCTTGTTTTCCCTAAAAATGATGATTCCCTTACTCTTATGCTGACAACAATAAGAAGTATGGAAGATGTTGAGGATATTTATGTTGACTGATAAAATAGACCTTTTTGTTGGGGAGCATATTGAGGATTTAGGTGATGGAGTAGGTGTTGTTGTGTCTAAGCAACATACCTTTGGCACGGATGCTATGCTTCTCGCAAATTTCGCAAACCCAAAAAGAAATGATGTTGCCTGTGATTTTGGTTCCGGTTGTGGCATAATTCCTTTTTTGTGGCTCCGCGATAAAAAGTGTGCTGAAATTACTGCAATAGAAATTCAGAAAAACGGTTGTGAGCAGATGCTTCGCTCACTTCGACTTAACGATACGGATAAAATTACTGTTTTAAACAGAGATTTAAAGGATATTTCTGATTTAAAAGCAGGTAGTTTTGATTTAGTTACTATGAACCCACCTTATAAAATCGAAAATGGTGGAATTAAAAATGAAGAAGATTTTGCAACTATTGCAAGGCACGAAACCCTTTGCAATATGGATGATATAGCAAAAAGTGCAGCAAGACTTTTAAGATTTGGTGGTAAGCTTTGTATCTGCCAGAGACCTGAAAGAGTTTTTGATGTTATGTATTCAATGCGTGAAAACGGAATTGAGCCAAAAACTCTGCGTTTTGTATCGAAAAAAGGTGATACTCAACCTTGGTTGGTGCTAATCGAAGGTAAGCGTGGGGCAAAAAATGGCTTGAAGGTTTTGGGTAACCTTGTTGCATATAATGAAGATGGCACTCTGACAAAAGAAATGTTGGAGATTACCGAAAAATATAGAAAATAAAGAAAGGAGACGGACAAATGAGCGGAAAACTTTATGTTGTAGGAACACCAATCGGGAATTTGTCCGATTTTTCTCCGAGAGCCAGAGAAACTCTTGCGGCTGTTGATTTTATCGCAGCAGAGGATACGAGAGTTACACAAAAATTACTCAATTATTTTGATATAAAAAAGCCTCTTGTCAGTTATTATGAGCATAACCGTCGTGAGCGTGGAGAAATGATTGTTTCAAGGCTTCTCAATGGTGAGGTTTGTGCCATTGTGACGGACGCCGGAATGCCTTGCATTTCCGACCCGGGACAAGACCTGGTTTACCTTTGTCACGAAAAGGGTATTCCTGTTGAGTCCGTACCGGGACCAACTGCTTTTGCAACAGCGCTTGCAATAAGTGGAATGGAAAGTGGCAGATTCACATTTGAAGGCTTTTTAAGTACAAACAAACCAAGTCGTAAAGAACATCTTGAAGAGCTTAAAAATGAAACAAGAACTATGATTTTTTACGAAGCACCTCACAAATTAAAGGCAACACTCAAGGATATGTTTGCATATTTTGGTGACAGAGAAATTGCCATAGTGAAAGAGCTTACTAAAATTCACGAAACGGTTATGAGGACAAGCCTTAAGAGTGCTATTGATTATTTTGAAGTCGAAAATCCAAGAGGAGAATATGTCCTGATTATCGCAGGACAGGAAAAAACAAAAGAAAAACAGCCCGTCACATTGGAGCAGGCTGTAGAACTTGCAAAAGAACTTGTTAATAAAGGTATCAGCGTGAATGAAGCTGCAAAAACTATTGCAGGAGAAACAGGGATTAAAAAGAGTCTGATTTATAAGGAATTACTTTGATTCTTTCGTTGAATATTTGTACATTCTAGCAATTTCCTTGTCAATAATCCGCGATGCTTCGTTTATTACTGTTTCCATTGATTTTGGCAACTGCTCATTTCGCTTTGGTTTATTGTCACCTTCAAAAACCAAGGAGTCAATAATGTGGTCAATCATATTGGTTGTGATAAAAGGTGCCAATTCTTTTTTTGCATTTTCATGACCCGGAATCGCACCTTTAATAAGAGCGGTAAGATAAATTCTGTAAAGGATCAGAACATAAATTGTTCTGATTTTTGTTGAGTGGTTACGACCATAAGCACCGAGTCTGTCCATAAGATAAACCGAAGAACGGAAGACTGTACTCATTCGCATTTCCTTGTCTTGTGGGATTTCCTGCTCCACAAAAAGAGCATCGGACATCATTTTGTTGTCAGTAAGACCTAAAAGATAGTCGGTACTCACATCATAAAAGGTGGATGCACGACAAAGAAAATCCAGTCCGCACTCGCGTATTCCTTTTTCATAATGTGAGAGCAATGCCTGAGAAACACCAAGCTCAACGGCGGCTTCTTTCTGACTTAGATTTTTTTCTTTTCGTAATGCAACAAGTCTTGATGAAACGGATATATTCATAAAACAACCTCTTTTTATACAAATAGTATTAGAATTATACAATGAATTAAACAATTTGTATATTGTGTTAATTTACAAATTTTCAGGAGATATAATATGAAAACTTACCAAATTCATTTAATACGCCATGCGGTTACAAAGGGTAATCTTGAGGGCAGATATATCGGTCACACTGATGAGCCCGTTTGTGAAGAGGGTATGGCACAGCTTAAAGATATAATAGAAAACTACGGTGATTATCCGGAAGTTGATGCAGTTTTTTGTAGTCCTTTAAAAAGATGTATTGAAACTGCACAGATAATTTATCCTGACAAGAATCCGATTATTCTTGATGATTTGAGAGAATATGACTTTGGTGAATTTGAGGGAAAAACCGCAGAGGAATTACAGGATGACGAGGATTTCGCAGAATGGCTCAGCGGCACAAATCCAAACAAGGCAGCACCATTCGGTGACAGCCAGGTAAGATTTAATTACAGAATATGCGATTGCTTCGAAAAGATTGTTGATGGTGTTATTAAAGCAGGTGCAAACAGTACAGCAGTTATCACTCATGGTGGTGTTATAATGTCACTTATGCAGACTTATGCACTTCCTGAAGCACCAATGCACGAATGGTTGACACCTTCTTGTTGTGGTTACACAGTCCGCATTGACCCGTCAATCTGGTCACGTGGAATGAAAGTTGAAGCTATTGCAGAATGTCCTGCACAACCTGAAGTGTTTGAACACGAGTTGTGGGATGTTTATGACCCTGAAAAAGATGAATTTGATGTGGCATACTGGGAAGATGACTCAAATTTCCCTGATGAGTAATCACTGATTAAATCAAAGTCACAATTCTCAGCGGCTACTTTTCCGTCATAACTCGTCCAAAATACTCGTTAATACACAAAGTATTGTCTGCGTTTTTTGACGGTTCTGACAAAAAACTATCTCGCTGATAATCGCAACCCGATTTAATCAGCGGTTACGATGAGCAATAAAATTGTCCCATAATAACTATAAAAATTACATTGAATGATAGTTTTTTCAATGATAAAATAAATGTATAAAAACATAAGGAGGCAAAACTTATGAAAATGTCATTCCGTTGGTATGGCGAAAGTGATTCCATATCATTGCAATACATTCGTCAGATTCCAAATATGAAAAGCATAGTCAGTGCTGTTTATGATGTAAAACCAGGTGAGGTCTGGCCGGAAGAAGCAATTGAGAAAATGGTAAAACAATGCGAAGAAAACGGTCTTGTTTTTGATGTTGTTGAATCAATTCCAGTGCATGAAAATATTAAACTTGGCAGAGATAATGTTGATGAGCTTTTAGAAGTTTATTGTGAAAATATCCGTCGTTGTGCAAAATATGGTATTAAATGTGTAACATATAATTTTATGCCTGTTTTCGACTGGACTCGTACACAGCTTGATAAAGAAGCAGAGGATGGCTCAACAAGCCTTGTTATGTATTGGGAACAGATGAAAGGTCTTGACCCACTTAAGGATGATATTCATCTTCCCGGTTGGGATTCAAGCTATACTCAGGAAGAGGTCAGAGAATTAATTTCAGCTTATGGTGAGATTGGTGAGGAAGGACTTTGGAAGAATCTTGAAAAATTCCTTAAAAAGGTTATTCCTGTGGCCAGTGAATGTGGTGTTAAAATGGCAATTCATCCTGATGACCCACCATATCCGATTTTTGGTATTCCAAGAATTATCACTTGCGAAGAAAATATTGACAGAATGTTAAAAATTGTCGATAGCGAGGCAAATAGTCTTTGTCTTTGTACCGGCTCATTAGGTTGTGCAAAGTCAAATGACGTGGTAAAAATGATTAGAAAATATAGTGCAATGAACAGAATTGCATTTATGCATATCAGAAACATTTTGATTATGGAAGACGGAAGCTTTGAAGAAAGCGGACATATTTCAGATTGTGGTAGCCTTGATATGTACGAGGTGGTTAAGGCACTTGTAGAAACAGGGTTTGATGGTTATGTTCGTCCTGACCATGGCAGAATGATTTGGGGAGAAACAGGAAAACCGGGTTATGGGCTTTTTGACAGAGCGCTCGGTGCAACATATATAAACGGCTTGTTTGAAGCTGTTGAGAAAGGAAGTAAATAACCTATGTTACATGAGAATTTAAAAGGCAGAGTAGCTGTTGTTACAGGTGGTGGCGGTGTCCTTTGTGGCGATTTTGCAAAAACACTTGCTAAACAGGGTGTAAAGGTTGCTGTCCTTGACTTAAATGAAGCGGCAGCACAGAAGGTTGCTGATGAAATAGTCAAAGATGGTGGCGTTGCTATTGCAGTTGGTTGTAATGTTCTTGAAAAAGAGAGCATGGAAAATGCCCGTGCAATCGTAAATGAAAAACTTGGTACTTGTGACATTCTTCTCAATGGTGCAGGTGGTAACAATCCAAAAGGCACAACAACAAAAGAAACTCTTGAAAAGATTGACCTTATAGAGAAAAATGATGACATCAAGACATTCTTTGACCTTGATGCAAGCGGAATTTCATTCGTGTTCAACCTTAACTTTTTGGGAACACTTATTCCTACACAGGTTTTTGCACCTGACATGGCAAAAAAGGAAAATACTTGTATCGTTATGGTAACTTCAATGAATGCTTATCGTCCTTTGACAAAAATTCCTGCATATTCAGCAGCAAAAGCAGCGGTTAAGAACTTTACAGAATTTATGGCTGTTCATTTTGCTGATGTTGGCATTCGTGTAAATGCTATTGCACCGGGATTCTTCTCAACAAATCAGAACAAAACTCTTCTCTGGAATGATGACGGTACACCAACCGCGAGAACAAATAAAATTCTGGGTGCAACACCTATGAAGAGATTTGGTGAAGCACACGAACTTTCAGGTGCATTATTATTCCTTTGTGACGAAGCATATTCAAGTTTCATTACAGGAACAAGCATTTGTGTTGATGGTGGCTTCTCAGCATATTCTGGTGTATAATCAGTGGCTATTTTTCCGTTATAGCTCGTCTGAAATACTCGTTAATACACGCAAGTATTAACTCCGTTTTCATACGGCTCTAACAAAAAAATATCTCACTGCTTATGTGGAACGAAATAAGCGTGTAGGTGTATTTTTGGAGGTAATTATAAAATGAATCTGAATCTAAGAAAAAAAGAAGATTGTACATTTGATATGATTTCACTTGGTGAAATTATGCTCCGTCTTGACCCGGGCGAAGGCAGAATTAAAACTGCTCGTTCATTCCGTGCCTGGGAAGGTGGCGGTGAATATAACGTTGCTCGTGGACTTCGTCGTTGTTTTGGTATGAAAACTGCAGTCGTAACTGCATTTGCAGACAACGAAGTTGGACGTCTTATCGAAGACTTCATTATGCAGGGTGGCGTTGATACATCACTTATCAAATGGGTTAAATATGATGGTATCGGCAGAACAGTAAGAAATGGTCTTAATTTTACTGAACGCGGATTTGGTATCCGTGGTGCAGTTGGTGTTTCTGACCGAGGTAACACAGCAATTTCTCAGCTTAAAGCGGGGGATATTGACTGGGATTATATTTTCGGCACTCTTGGTGTTCGTTGGCTTCATACAGGTGGTATTTTTGCAGCACTTTCAGAGTCAACAGCTGAAGTTGCTATTGAAGCAGTTAAAACTGCAAAAAAATATGGCACAATCGTATCTTATGACCTTAACTATCGTCCATCACTCTGGAATGATATCGGTGGTAAGGAAAAGGCACAGGCTGTTAACAAGGAAATCGCAAAATACATTGACGTTATGATTGGTAACGAAGAAGATTTCACAGCTTGTCTTGGCTTTGAAATCGAAGGTAACGACGAAAATCTTAAAGAACTCAATATTGAAGGCTACTACAAGATGCTTGAAGAGGTTGTTAAGGTTTATCCTAATTTCAAGGTTATCGCAACAACACTTCGTACAGTTAAAACTGCAACGATTAATGACTGGTCTGCAATCTGCTATGCTGATGGTAAGGTGCATAAGGGACTTGAACTTCCGGGTCTTGAAATCCTTGACCGTGTTGGTGGCGGTGACTCATTTGCGTCAGGTCTTATCTATGGTCTTATGACCACAGAAGATGCACAGACATCAGTTAATTATGGTGTTGCTCATGGTGCACTTGCAATGACAACACCGGGTGACACATCAATGGCTTCCCTCAAAGAGGTTAACGCAATTGTTAGTGGTGCAGGCGCAAGAGTACAGAGATAAGGAGAGATAATTATGGATAAAGAAAAGATTATTACCCGAATTCAGGACTGCGGTATCGTTGCCGTTGTCCGTGCAGAAACAGTTGACCAGGCTATCAGAATTACTGATGCTTGTATTGAAGGTGGCGTGGCTGCTATTGAACTTACATTCACAGTTCCTCATGCTGATAAGGTTATCGAAGAACTTGCAAAGAGATATACACCGGAAGAAATTATTCTTGGTGCAGGCACCGTTCTTGATGCAGCAACAGCAAGAATTGCTATGCTTTCAGGTGCAGAGTACATTGTAAGCCCTGCTCTTGACCTTGAAACTCTCAAGCTTTGTAATCGTTACAGAGTTACGATGATGCCTGGTATCATGACAGTTCGTGAAGGCCTTCTTGCTATGGAAAATGGTGCAGATATTCTTAAAGTTTTCCCTGCTGACCTTTTTGGACCAAAAATTATCAAGGACATCAAGGGACCAATTCCTTATGCTAAGATGATGCCGACAGGTGGCGTTGATGCTGACAATGTTGGTGAGTGGATTAAAGCTGGTGCTGTTGCAGTTGGTGCAGGTTCATCACTTACAGCAGGTGCTAAGACAGGTGACTACAAGAAGATTACAGAAACAGGTAAACGATTTGTAGAGAACATCAAACTTGCTCGTGCAGAAATGGCAGGTAAATAGTTTCTTTTTCCGCAATACTGCGTGGCTATCGGCTCGTGGTATACCTGTGATACAGCTTCGCCTTTGCCACATTGTCTTGCGAAAAAATAAATCTATTTATATATGGTTCTCGCAATACTTCGTGGATATCGAAAAAATTATAAAAACAACGCTCAGGGAATTAACCTTGAGCGTTTTCTTTTGCCATAATATATTTCACAACACTGTTGTTATTGTTGTTGCCGATAATAGTATCTGCGATTTCCTTTACTTGTGGTACAGCATTTTCCACTGCAATAGCTGTATCAGCACCATTAAGCATTATAATATCATTAAGATTATCACCGAATGCAGTAATTGAATCTGCACCCACAATTTCCTTGACTTCTTTTGCGCCATTTGCCTTTGATGCAGTGTGTGAGTAGATTTCGATGAGCCAGTCATCGGAATAACTGTCCTTATAATAAGCAAAGTCAATCTCCGGAATTGATTTCAACTTTTCCACTACATCGTCAAGGAATTCAGGCAAAGCATAGTAGTTTACATAAACGGGATGTTGCCCTTGTTCGATTTGTGTAAGGTCATCTGTTTGTGTAAATCTGCCGTCGATCATATCTACTCGCATATCATAAAATTCCGTCATTCCGTCGTTATCAAATTCTGTGTATTTGATAGAAAGTTTATAGTCATCACTGTATAAAAACATAAACGGATGGAGATTTTTCTCATAAAAACAATCAAGAACTTTTTGCAATACGGAATGCTCGATTTCGTGATATTTCACAGCCTTTTTTGTCTCTGTGTCATATACAAAAACACCATTCATAAGAACAATCGGTGCAGCAAAATGAACTCCTTCAAGAATTGGCATAGCACTGACCATGCTTCTTGCAGTTGCGACTGAAAAGGGAATACCTTTTTTGTAAAATTCATTCAGTTTTTCCTTTGTATATTCACTTAATGTTCCGTTACTCTGCAAAAGAGTTCCGTCCATATCGCTGATATAAAGAGTTTTCATAAAATTTTCCTTAAAAGTTTATTAGTGTCATACTGAGGAACGTATGTGACGAAGTATCTCTAAAAAGATTCTTCGCTTTTGCTCAGAATGACACTAAATTCAATTATTATTTAAGTAATGACACTACAAGGTCACCCATTTCAGATGTTGTAACCTTCTTGAAGCCTTCTTCGTAAATGTCAGGTGTACGAGCAGTTTTAAGTGCTTCGTTAACTGCATCTTCAATTGATTTTGCAGCATCTTTTTCATCAAATGAATACTGGAGCATCATAGCTGCTGAAAGAATTGTTGCAAGTGGGTTTGCTTTCTGCTGACCTGCAATATCAGGTGCAGAGCCATGAATAGGCTCGTAAAGTCCCATTTTGCCTGTTGCCAATGACGCAGATGCAAGCATACCGATTGAGCCGGAAATCATAGATGCTTCGTCAGAAAGGATGTCACCGAAAATATTTGATGTAACGATAACATCAAACTGACCCGGATTTCTTACCAACTGCATTGCACAGTTGTCAACATACATGTGATTAAGTTCAACTTCAGGATATTCAGCTGACATCTTGATAACTGTTTCTCTCCATAATCTTGAGCTTTCAAGAACATTCGCCTTATCAACACTTGTGAGCTTCTTGTTTCGCTTCATAGCCATTTCATAAGCAGTTCTTGCGATTCTTTCGATTTCAGGAACTGAATACATTTCTGTATCATAAGCAGCAGGGTTACCGTCAACGTCTTTTCTGCCTCTTTCACCGAAATAGATACCACCTGTGAGCTCACGTACAATCATAATGTCAAGTCCGTCACCAATGATACTATCCTTGATAGGTGATGCTGATTTAAGTGGCTCAAAAATCTTTGCAGGACGAAGATTTGCATAAAGACCTAATGCGCCACGGATACCTAAAAGACCTGCTTCCGGTCTCTGTTTACCAGGGAGTGTGTCCCATTTAGGGCCACCAACTGCACCAAGGAATACACAATCGGCAGCTTTACAAGCGTCAACAGTTTCCTGTGGAAGTGGTTCGCCTGTTGCATCAATAGCACAACCGCCCATAAGTTTATAGTCATAGTTGAATTTAAAACCGTATTTTTCACCTGTTGCATCAAGCACCTTGAGTGCTTCATCAACGATTTCAGGACCGATTCCGTCACCCTTTAATACTACAATATTATATTCTTTCATATTAATTTTCCTCTCTTACAACATTAGGTAAACAACGGTTAACTGCACAAAGGATACCCTTGATAGAAGCATAGTTGATATTGTGTGAAATACCAATACCGAAAACATCCTTGCCCTGTGGGTTTGTGATGTGGATATAGCTGACAGCCTTTGAGTCGGAGCCAACTGAGAAAGCGTGTTCGGAGTAGTCGATAAATTTGTATTCGCCAAGACCAATTGTGTTCATAGCCTGACAGAATGCACCGATAGGACCTGCTGCAACACCTTCAATTTGCTGTGGTTCGTTACCATTGTACTTAATAGTACCAACAAAGTGAGCTCGTGACTGTTCTTCACCGTGTTCTCTTTCTTCATAGAATTTGTAGCTGAGAAGCTTGTAAGGACCTGAAACATTGAGGTATTCCTGCTGGAAGAGTGAGTATACTTCTTCTTTCTGAAGCTCTTTGCCCTTTTCATCGCAGACCTTCTGAACAATCTTTGAAAATTCAGGATGCATAGCCTTTGGCATCTTGTATCCATACTCTGCCATAATGTATGCAACGCCACCTTTACCGGACTGACTGTTGATACGGATAATCGGCTCGTATTCACGACCAACATCAGCAGGGTCAATAGGTAAGTATGGAACTTCCCAGTATTCTGTACCACTTGTACGCATATATTCTTTACCCTTGTTGATAGCATCCTGGTGTGAGCCTGAGAAAGCTGTGAAAACAAGCTGGCCACCATAAGGCTTTCTTGGGTCAACAGGCATCTTTGTAGTGCGCTCAAACATTTCCTTGATTTCATTCATATGTGAGAAATCAAGCTGAGGGTCAATGCCCTGTGTGTACATATTAAGAGCAAGTGTAACGATATCAACATTACCTGTTCTTTCACCATTTCCAAAAAGAGTACCTTCAATTCGGTCAGCACCGGCTAAAAGACCAAGTTCAGCAGCAGCAACAGCAGTACCTCTGTCATTATGTGGATGCAGGCTGATAATTGCATTTTCTCGATTTTTAAGCTTTCTACAGAAATATTCAATCTGGTCAGCATAACCATTAGGTGTACTACCTTCAACGGTTGCAGGAAGATTAAGGATGATTTTGTTATCTTCGTTAATGTCAAGTGCTTCCATAACCTTTTCACAGATAAGAACAGCATTGTCCATTTCTGTGCCTGAAAAACTTTCAGGTGAATACTCGTAACGGATGTTAACATCTTTTTGTGACTTTAATTCATCAGTAAGCTCTTTGATGAGCTTTGCACCTTGAACAGCAATATCAATAACACCATCCATATCCTTTTTGAAAACGACTTTTCTCTGAAGAGTTGAAGTTGAGTTATAGAAATGGATAATAACATTTTTAGCACCATCAATAGCTTCGAATGTCTTTCTGATAAGGTGTTCACGACTCTGTACGAGCACCTGAATTGTAACGTCATCAGGAATTAAATCCTTTTCGATAAGTGTACGAAGAATTTCATATTCAGTTTCAGAAGCTGATGGAAAACCAACTTCAATTTCTTTGAAACCGATTTTGATAAGGGTTTTGAAATATTCTATTTTTTCCTGAAGATTCATCGGGTCAATAAGAGCCTGGTTACCGTCACGAAGGTCAACTGAACACCAAACAGGTGGCTTTTCTATAGTCTTTGATGGCCATTGTCTGTCGGGAAGGTTGATTGGCTCAAATGGGATGTATTTCTGGCATCCTTGTTTCATAATATAGTCTCCTCCAAAATAAAAAATCGTCCCTCTATCAAAGTTAGTTGATAGGGACGATGGAAAAATTCTACCGTGGTACCACCCTAATTCGTCGAAAAAACCGACCTTAGCGACTTCTGACAAAGTCTGACTTGATAACGGGGTCAACCGTCATAGGCTATGATTTCACCCATGCAACTCCGAAATGAGTTATACACATAAGCACTGTGTTGCCTCGCACCAAACGGCAACTCTCTGAAAGCGAGTGAATTATGTCTTGTTTTCTTCACTGTTTTTGATAGGGACTATTTAGGTTTGTGTTATATTTTATAGTATTTCTTTCAGTTTGTCAATATACAATTTTAACGGTTTAAATCAACAAAAAAGTAAAAGTGTGTTGTTCAGAAAAAAATTTGGATAATGTATGATTGTGATATGCTTCCGGAATGAAATATACACATTCAATGACTTGAAAATCTTGTCAAACAATGATAAAATATAAACAAAAAAGGATAAAATGTTTATTTCGTGATTTGAATACGGGGTGGAATTATGGAAAAGAAGCTGAATTATCCTATAATTTTTGTTCATGGCATGTTTGGCTGGGGCGAAAACGAAGGAATAAACAAGAAAATACCTTACTGGGGAGCAACAACGGGAAATCTTATGGACTTCCTCAATGAAAATGGCTACGAATGTTATGCTGCATCGGTAGGACCTATTTCTTCTGCATGGGACCAGGCTTGTGAGCTTTATGCACAGCTTATGGGAACAAAAGTTGATTATGGTGCAGCTCATGCTCAGCGACACGACCATAAACAATATGGCAGAACTTATGAAAAACCATTATTTGCAGGATGGAGCAATGAGAAAAAAGTCCATCTTATAGGTCACAGTTTTGGTGGTCTTTGTATTCGTGTGCTTTCACATTTGCTTACATATGGTGACCCACGAGAAGTGGCAGTAACAGGTGAAGAAACTTCAGAACTTTTCAAGGGGGGTCATTCAGACCTGATGTATAGCATTAGTGCAATCTGTTCACCTCTGGGCGTTATTGATACATATGAGGTTGCAGAAAAGCATAGATTATTGCGTCCTATAAGAGCCGGAGCAGTTTTTTATACATGTGCAATGGGACGCTCTCCGATGAACGGAACTGCAGTTGATTTCCACTTGGAACAATTCGGACTTACAAATACACCGGGATATAAGGATTCTGAGTCAGGTCATCAAGCAAGAAAATATGTTAGAAAAAAATACAAAGAGTCTGAGGATAATGTTGTTTTCGGATTGTCACCAAAAGGTATAACTAAGCTTAACGATATGGTTGAGATTGTGCCGAGTCTTTACTATTTTTCATTCCCTTTCAATGCTGTTGAATATAATGAAAACAAGAAAAAAGAATTAGCAAGGAAAACAGACTTTCCTCTTATGCATCTGACATCATTCCTCCTGCTTCACAATTCAAGACAGAAGGGTATAGATAATAGCGGTGGTAATGATGGCCTCGTTGACGTTATTGCTGCTTGTTCACCACCTGATGAACCGAGTGTTCAGTATACTGAAGGTATGGACTATGAGCCCGGAATCTGGAATGTTATGCCTATTCGTGATGGTGACCATGGTACTGCTATCGGTTTGATGGCAGATAAAGAAGAAACACAGAATTTTTATCTCAGTATTATGAAATTGCTCAAAAATATTGAGTCAAAAGAAAATATATAAATCGGATTAAACTGCTATAGGTCTCTTGCTTTTTGCAAGAGACTTTTTTATATGACAGTATTTTTTTATTTCCGTATTGATTTTAGGGCTGAAAAGTGGTTTAATATGTCTATATTGAAATTAGGAGATGAGAGATATGCCTACTAATAATGGCGACTTCAGAAACAGCCCGACACTATATTTAATTGCTGCTGCTGTAATCCTGTTTGTTCTTGGTCAATCTGTGTTTTTCCTTATAAAGGCATGGAAACAGGGTAAAGCATTGGGAATGGATAAGAAGAAATTACGAGATGCAGTTTCTTCAAGTGCGCTTTTCACAATACCATCAGCTTTGTCAGTGTTGGCAACAGTTATTGCTTTGGCACCTGCTTTGGGAATGGTTATTCCTTGGGTACGTCTTTCCGTTATCGGTAACCTTATGTATGAATCAACTGCTGCCGAAGCAGCAATGGAAGCATTTGGTCATGTAGGCGGAATGGCTGAAAAAGTAACTGACCCAACTGTTTTTGCAGGTATTGCCTGGGTTATGACATTGGGTATTTGTTTCTCTCTTGTTCTTTTGCCTTTCCTTGCAAAACCATTGCATAAAAAGTTTGTGAATGCAGGAAAAAAAGAGGATAATGAGACTGAACAGAATGGTGAAAAACCAAAGAAGAAAAATGATATTTCAGGCTTCATGGACCTTGTTTCTCCGGCAGTTTTTATTGGACTTATCGGTGCATTTGTGGCAAGAGCAATTGCGGGTTCTGGTAAACCGGACATTTTTGGTGACGGTGCCGGTGTGGTTTCAGTTATAACTCTGGTTACAGCAATTGTTGTAGCTTTAGTTACTGAGTTGATTGCGAAAAAAATGAAACTTACATGGCTTGAACCATTTGTTATGCCAATCGGTATGATTGTTGCTATGGTTGTTTCCGTTGTAGCATTTAATGTTTTACCGGACGATATCGCTATTTGGGAATGGAGGGGTTAAGTATGAAAAACATGAAAAAAGAAGAAAGACCATACATTGACCGCGTCCATAGTTGGGGTAGAGTTTCAACAGTTACAGCTCTTTGTGTACTTCTGATGTTCCCACTTGCAATTTGTATTGAACTTAATGTGTGGCCATCATTTAACGGCGTTATGAGTGGTTTGTTAAAGCTTATGCCTATTTATTGGACAACTTCTGTTCTTGAAGTTTTCCTTTACACACCAATGCTTGGTGGCGGTGGTACATACCTTTCATTCGTAACAGGTAATATCACAAACCTTAAACTTCCTTGTGCAATCAATGCTATGGAGGGTGCAAAAGTAAAGGCAAACAGTGAAGAAGGCGAAGTTATTTCAACAATTTCTATCGCAACATCTTCTATTGTTACAACAGCAGTTATGGCAATAGGCGTTCTTGTGTTTGCTCCATTTCTTGATGATTTCACAGAGAATGAAGTTTTAAAACCTGCCTTCGCACAGGTTCTTCCTGCACTTTTCGGTGCACTTGCAGCAGGTTATTTCTCAAAGCATTGGAAGATTTCTATTTTCCCAATTCTCGTAATGATTGTGATTTTGGTTTTCTCACCTGGTATGGGTGCAAGTACACTTCTCTTCCCTGGTATTGCAGCGGCAGTAATCGGTGCGTTTGTTATGTGGAAACTTAAATGGGTTAAATAATCAATAAAAAAATAACAAGTC
>JAZNLY010000016.1:0-11270 GCA_045579305.1 Candidatus Fimenecus sp.
GATGCAAACGGATGGTATACCGGAAACCCACAGAATGAAATTGTTCCTGAACAGGATGCGGATGATTTGTAATTCGGAATTATCAAACAAATCGGAGTTTATCGATTGAATGCAGAATTCAGAATTATGGAACTGCGTTGCTGATTATATATGATATGTCATTCTGAGGAACGAAGTGACGAAGAATCTCTGTCGGTTTTGTTGTTTACTTTAAATGAGATTCTTTGCTTACGCTCAGAATGACCTACTGATTTTGGTGTATCATCCCGATAAATTAATTATCTTGTCTCCCCTGGAAGGGGGGGTGTCACGGAGTGACAGAGGGGTTATATAATTCAATAACAAACCCCTCAGTCTCGCTAACGCTCGACAGCTTCCCTTTCAGGGGAGGCGAGAAACACACATCAATTATCCCGATAAACTCCAATTTAATATATTTTTCGCAAGACAATGTGGCGGAGGTGAAGCTGTATCAGGTATACCGCGAGCCGACAGACACGAAGGATTGCGAGAAAGAAACCAAGCACTGAAATTGAGTTATTTTTTCGCAAGACAATGTGGCGGAGGTGAAGCTGTATCAGGTATACCGCGAGCCGACAGACACGAAGGATTGCGGGAAAATAACCAATTTCCAAAAAAGGTATTGCATTTTTTACTATATTATGGTATTATTCGTTATGTAAGAATATTCGTAGTTGAGAGAGTGGGGCGACCCGCTCTCTTAAACTTATATGGACAATTTAATATTTATTGGAGGTTTTTATGAAAAAAAACACCGCCTCAGTGGTTTGGGATATTGCCCAACCCATTGCAGAAGAATTGGGACTCGTCCTCTGGGATGTTAAGTTCCTCAAGGAAGGTACCCGTTGGTATCTTCGAATCACTATCGACAAGGAAGACGGCGTTGGCATTGACGATTGTGTAAATATGCACCACGCTATTGACGGACCTCTGGATGAAGCTGACCCTATTGAGCAGGCTTATAATCTTCAGGTTCAGTCCCCCGGTATTGAGCGTGAACTTTGTCGGGATTTTCATTTTGACTGTTATTTAGGTGAAAAAATTCAGGTTCGACTTATCAAGGCTTTTGAAGGCAAGAGGGATTACAAGGGTATTCTCATTGACTATGACAACGAAAGTGTCACAATTGCCATTGACGAAGAAACTGAAATGAATATATTAAAAAAAGAAGCATCTTGGATTAAAGCAGATGATTTCGAAGGAATCGGAAGCATCGATTAAGTTATTGGAGGTTTTATAGAAAATGAATAAGGAATTTTTTGAGGCAGTTGCCCTCATGGAAAAGGAAAAAGGTATTCAGGCTGACTACCTTTACGAAAAAATCGGTGAAGCAATTGTTAAGGCTGTCAGAAAAGATTATAACAACAAAGACGTTGTTTCTTGTGACATCGACCCGGAAGCAAAGACAATGAGAGTTTATGTTCATCTCAATATTGTTGAAGAGCTTGAAGATTGGGACACAGACATTCTCGTTGAGGATGCACAGGAATACAGAGCTGACGCAAAAGCCGGTGAGACTCTTGAAATCGACCTTGACACAATGAAGTTCGGCAGAATTGCTGCACAGACAGCTAAGCACGTTATCCGTCAGGGTATCAAGGACGCAGAAAGAGGTCAGGCAATCAAGGACTTCCAGTCAAAGACAAAGGACCTTGTTACTGCTAAGGTAAGCAGAATCGACCCTGTTACAGGAAATGTTACTCTTGAAATCGGCAAAGGCACTGCAGTTCTTCCAAAGGGTGAACAGGTTCCGGGTGAAACATTCACAGAAGGTCAGCTTATCAAGGTTTATATCAGTGATGTCAAAGAGACAACACGTGGACCAAGCGTTATGATTTCAAGAACACATTCAGGTCTTGTAAGAAGACTCTTTGAACAGGAAGTTCCTGAAATTTACGACGGTATTGTTACTATCCACTCTGTTTCCCGTGAAGCAGGTATCAGAACAAAGATGGCTGTAAGCAGTGCTGACGAAAATGTTGACCCAATCGGTTCATGTATCGGTCAGCGTGGTGCTCGTGTTAACAATATTGTTGAAGTTCTCGGTGGAGAAAAAATCGACATTGTTAAATACAGTGAAGACCCTGCAGAATTTATAGGTGCTGCATTGGCTCCTGCAAATGTACTTCAGGTTGAAATCATTGACGCGGAAGCAAAATCCTGTCAGGTTACTGTTCCTGACCACCAGTTATCTCTCGCAATCGGCAACAAGGGCCTGAACGCTAAGCTTGCTGCGAAACTTACAGGCTGGAAAATCGATATCAAGCCGGAAAGCGGATTCTACGAGGGCTAATCTTAATACTTAACGGAAGAAAGGAGATAATAGTTTTGAAGCAGAAGAAAATTCCAATGCGCAGATGTAATGGTTGTAATGAACAAAAGCCTAAAAATGAACTTATCAGGGTTGTGAGAAGTCCGGAAGGCGAAATCAGTCTTGACCTTAAAGGAAAAGCATCGGGCAGAGGCGCATATATCTGTAATGATTTAAATTGTCTCCGGAAAGCCAGAAAATCACGAAGAATAGACAGAACTTTTGAAATAACCATACCCGATGATGTTTATAACAGCTTGGAGGAACAAATCAAAAACAATGATAAATGATAATTTACAAGGATTTTTAGGCCTTTGCCGAAAAGCAGGTAAAATGTCACTGGGACACGACGCAGTAGTCACTTCAATCAAAAAGAGAAAAGCACAATTGGTAATTACCTGTTGTGATGCTTCTGAAAGGTTGAAAAAAGAAATGCAGGACGAATGTTCCTATGATAACAGAAATATTAAATATATAGATGTTCCATTCACTATGAAAGAACTTTCACTTTGCACAAATGCTCGTGCAGGTGTTGTTTCAATAGACGAATACGGATTCGCAAAAAAGATTGAAAGTATGATAACAGGAGGTTATGAGAATGGTTAAAAAGTACAAGGTACATGAAGTTGCTAAAGACTTTGATATTAAAAGCAAATTTATTATAGATAAACTTTCACAGAATTTTGAGGGTGAAAAGAAATCTCAGACTGCCCTTGAAGAAAAAGAACTTGATTTTATCTTTGATGTAATCACAAAGGAAAATTCTGTTAAGAGCTTTGATGAATATTTCAATGCTGTTCCTCAGGAAAAGCCAAAGCCTGAGAAAAAAGCTGAGCCTAAAAAGGAAAAAGCAGAAACAAAGGATAAGAAAGATACAATGCCTGCTGAAGGCAAGAAACCTGCTCCTGCAAAACAGGCTGCACAGCCACAGCAGAAAAAGAAAAAGGAAAAAGACCCTGACAAGCCAATGCAGGCTCGTACAAAGGGTGAAATGCGTCACATTGACACAAGAGCAAACTCCTTTGATGCTGAAAAATACAACGAAAAATATGAAAATATTGCTCCTGCAAATGCTCATCAGAGCGATAATATGGTTAAAAAGCAGAAGCTTAAACAGAAGAGCCAGCAGTACCGTAAGCAAGGTATGAGAAGTGGCAAGAAGGAAACCGAAGCAGAAAGACTCAAGAGAATTGCAGCGGAAAGAGCAAAGAAACCACCTGTAATCACTGTTGGTGACGAAATCACAGTCGGTGAACTTGCATCCCGTCTTAAGATGACTGCTGCTGAAGTTATCAAAAAGCTCTTCACACTTGGTATGATGGCTTCTGTTAACGAGGTTATCGACTATGACACAGCTGAAATCGTTGCTACCGAGCTTGGTGCAAAGGTTAATCGTGAAGTTGTTGTTACTATCGAAGAAAGAATTATTGACGACTCAGAAGACGATGAAGAAAACCTTGTAACACGTGACCCGGTTGTAGTTGTTATGGGACACGTTGACCACGGTAAGACATCTCTTCTTGACGCTATTAAGAATACAAATGTTACTGCAACTGAAGCAGGTGGTATTACTCAGCATATCGGTGCTTACAGAGTAAATCTTAACGGTCAGTACATCACATTCCTTGACACACCGGGTCACGCTGCATTTACATCAATGCGTGCTCGTGGTGCAAAAGCCACTGACGTTGCAATCCTTGTTGTTGCTGCTGACGATGGTATCATGCCACAGACAATTGAGGCTATTAACCACGCTAAGGCTGCTGAAGTTGACATTATCGTTGCAATTAACAAGATGGATAAACCGGGTACAACCGTTGACAGGATTATGCAACAGCTCACAGAACATGGTCTTGTTCCGGAAGAATGGGGTGGCGACGTTATCTGTGTTCCAGTTTCTGCAAAGACACATATGAACATTGATAAGCTCCTTGAAAACGTTCTTCTTACTGCTGAAATGAGAGAACTTAAAGCTAATCCAAACAGAGCTGCCAAGGGTATTGTTATCGAAGCTCGTCTTGATAAGGGTAAGGGTCCTGTTGCTACTCTCCTTGTTCAGAACGGTACACTTCATTCAGGTGACATTGTTGTTGCAGGTACTGCAGTTGGTCGTGTTCGTGTTATGGTTGACGATAAACACCATTCAATCAAAGAAGCAGGTCCATCAGTTCCTGTTGAAATTATGGGTCTTGATGAAGTTCCACAGTCAGGTGACGTGTTCAATGCAGTTTCTGACGAAAGACTTGCTCGTGAACTTGTTGAAAAGAGAAAGCAGGAAAAGAAAGAAGAACAGTTCAACCAGTACCAGAAGGTTACTCTTGACAACTTGTTCTCATCAATTAATGCAGGTAAAATCAAGACTCTCAACATTATCGTCAAGGCTGACGTTCAGGGTTCAGTTGAAGCAGTTAAGCAGAATCTTGAAAAGCTTTCTAATGAAGAAGTTGCAGTTAAGGTTATCCACGGTGGTGTCGGTGCAGTAAGCGAATCAGATATTATGCTTGCTAACGCATCAAATGCTATTATCGTTGGTTTCAACGTCCGTCCTGACCCTGTTGCTACTGAAATCGCAGAGCGTGACGGCGTTGATATGAGAATGTACAGAATCATCTATGACTGTATCGAAGAAATCGAAGATGCTATGAAGGGTATGCTTGCACCTAAATTCCGTGAAGTATTACTTGGTCGAATCGAAGTTCGTAACGTATTCAAGCTTTCTTCTGCAGGTACAATCGCAGGTTCTTATGTTCAGAACGGTAAAGTTACAAGAAACGCACAAATCCGTGTTGTTCGTGACGGTATCGTTATTGCTGAAGATTCAATTTCTTCACTTAAGAGATTTAAGGATGATGTTAAGGAAGTAGCTTCAGGTTATGAATGTGGTATCGGTCTTAACAAGTTCAACGATGTTAAGGAAGGCGACATTTTTGAAGCATTCATTATGGAGGAATACAGAGACTGATGGCAGGATACAGAGTAGGTAGAGTATCGGAAGATATCAAACGTGAAATCATTGCCGTTATCCGTGAATTAAAGGACCCGAGAGTGAGAGATAAGTTTCTCACAGTTGTCCGTGTTGATGTAAGTTCTGACCTTTCATTTGCAAAAGTTTATGTAAGCTCGATGAGTGGCATTGAGGATGCAAAAGAAGCAGTTAAAGGACTTACATCTGCAACAGGTCTTATCAGACGTGAGGTCGGCAGTAAATTACACCTCAGAAAAACTCCTGAGCTTAAATTTGTTGCCGATGATTCCGTCCAGCACGGTATGGAAATATTCAAGAAAATCGAAAGCACAGTTATTACTGATGTAAACGATAATGAGGATGTAGAATGAGAAATATAAATGTGAAAGAGTGTGCTGCTCTTTTAAAAGAATTCGATAATTATCTTATTCTTTCGCATCGCAACCCTGACGGCGACACTCTCGGAAGTGCTTTTGCACTTAAAAGAGCGTTGGACCTTATGGGTAAAAAATCTATGGTTCGTTGTAATGACGAAATGCCTTTAAAATACTCATATTTATGGCAAGGTGTTGACAACAGCGAGATAGAATTTGACAAAATAATTGCAGTTGATGTGGCTGACAAAAAACTTTTAGGTGAAGAATTCGAGGCTGAATATGGTGACAATGTATTCTTATGCCTTGACCATCATATGACTAACAAGGAATACTCGCAAAATCTTCTTTTAGAGGACAGAGCAGCTGCTGCAGTAGTTATTTACGAAGTGATTTGTGAATTGGGAGTTACTGTTACTCCCGAAATTGCAAGCTGTGTTTATACGGGACTTGCAACTGACACGGGTTGCTTTATGTATTCAAACACAACACCGACAGTTCACCGAATTGCTGCCGAGGTTATGGAAAAAGGTGCTGACTATGCCCTTATTAACCGACTTATGTTTGAAACAAGAACACTTTCTTATATTAAACTTGAACAGATGGCTGTGGCTTCTATTGAATCACACTTTGACGGAAAATGTGCGATTATGACAATCACACAGGAAATGTTCAGAATAAGTGGTTCAAATGAAAGCGAATGCGACGGAATTGCATCCATTCCACGCAAAATCGAGGGCGTTAAAGTGGGTGTTACAATCCGTGAGCAGAAAAACGGCAAGTACAAGGTTTCACTTCGTACTGTTGAGCCTTATGATGCGGCAAAAATCTGCTCGAATTTTGGTGGTGGCGGTCATAATGCGGCGGCAGGTTGCGAATTTGACTGTTCACTGGATGAAGTTAAAATTCAGTTGCTCTCAAAGATTGCAGATTGTATTGAATACAAATCATAATTTGTCGGGGTAACCAATTAAAAATGTCATTCTGAGCGTAGCGAAGAATCTCTACCGAAGTAACATATCAACCAACAGAGATTCTTCGTCACTTCGTTCCTCAGAATGACCTATCATTTACAGTTCATTCGAGTGATATTTTCACTTCGTGAAAGTTATTATAAAGAAGGTATTTTAAAATGACAGGTATAATTTGTCTTGACAAACCCTGCGATATGACATCATTTATGGCTGTAAAAAGAGCCTCACGAATTTTAGGTGTCAGAAAAGCAGGACATACAGGCACACTGGACCCTATGGCTACCGGTGTACTTGTTATTATGTTGGGACATTGTACCCGTTTCATTGAACTTCTGCCTGAACACAGAAAAAGCTATACTGCAAGAGTAAAGCTGGGACTTACCACCGATACACTTGATATTACAGGTGAAGTTTTATCGGAATGTGAAGTTAATGTTACACTCAGTCAACTTCTTTCTGTGTCCGAAAAATTCAAGGGTGAAATTCTGCAGACACCTCCAATGTACTCGGCTATCAAAAAAGACGGTGAACGACTTTATGATTTGGCACGAAAAGGCATTGACATCCCACGTGAAAGCAGAAAAATCACCATTGAAAAGCTAGAAATCTATGATTTTAACGGAACTGAATTTTCAATGGATGTGACCTGCTCGGCTGGTACATATATCCGTTCACTTTGCGACGATATCGGTCGTGAATTAGGCTGTGGTGCTGTGATGACTGAGCTTCGCAGAACTGAAGCCAATGGATTCAGTATTGAAAATTCCGTCACTTTAGAAGAATTGGAACAACTTGTAAGTGAAAACAGAATTGATGATGTAATCACATCAGTTGAAAAAGCACTTATGAGTTACCCGCAAATAAAAGTCACAAAACCTCAGGCTAATCGTTTTTCTAACGGTGGCGAATTGGGTTATGACAGACTTCACGGTGAATATCCTGTTGGAATTTATCGTGTTTACTCCCCTGAAAACGAATTTTTAGGTCTTGGGGAAATACTTACAGAAAAAGGCGACCTTACAGTCAGAAGGGTGCTGGTAAAAGAATGAATAAACTTGCATTAGCACTTGGTACTTTCGATGGTCTTCATCGTGGTCACCTGAATGTGCTTAATGAAGCAAAAGCATTTGCTTTGGAGGGCTTTGTCCCTGCCATGCTAATGTTTGATACACATCCGCAATCCGTACTTAAAGGCTTTGCACCTCCCCTGTTGATTACAAGTGAGGACAAAGAGGAATTTGCAAAGAAAAACGGAGTTTTGCCCGTACATATAAGCTTTGAAGAAATCCGTAATCTTTCTCCTGAGGAATTTTTGCGTGACATTCTCATAAACCGACACAATGTTGGTGCTGTTATTTGCGGTGAAAATTTCCTCTTTGGTAAAGACGGTGGCGGAAACAGTCAGGTTTTATGCGAATTGTGTGAAAAATACGGTATAATTTACCGAATGGCAAAAAGCACAATGTATAAAGGCGAAATGATTAGTGCCACAAGAATCCGTGAGGCACTTGCAAAAGGTGATATAAAAACTGCAAATGAGATGCTTGGAAGAAAATTCTCCTATGATTTTCTTGTGGTTGAGGGTAATAAAATCGGTAAAAAGATTTTAGGCTTTCCGACAATCAATCAGCATTTTCCAACGGGTTTTATTAACCTTAAGCACGGTGTTTATGCTTCACAATCAACGGTTGACGGTAAGATTTATCCGTCGGTTACAAACTTCGGTTGTCATCCCACAATCGGTGGTGACAAGGTGCTTTCCGAAACCTGTATTTTAGGATTTGACGGTGACCTTTACTATCAGAAAATCCGTGTTGAGCTTATTGATTTTATCCGAAGTGAGAAAAAGTTCAACTCAAAAGACGAATTAAAGGCACAAATTGATGCAGATAGCAAATCTGCTATTGAAATTTTTAACAAATTGGTTTAAAATGTAAATAGTGTTGATTTATCCCAACGAGGATAGCAATATATGAAAAAGGGTTGTTGAAACGAGCATTGGGGTTAAAAATGCTCATTTCTCTTCACCAAAAATGAAAGGGAATGATTTATATGCCAAATGTATTTTTTAAAGCTTTCTGTCGAGTTTATCAGAAGGTAATTTATCTTGTTGAATTCTTCTTACCTTGGGGTGAGCCTGAAATGCTCACAGGTCCGGGAAGCATCAAAAAGCTTCCTGAATTCGTTAAGAGTAAGGGTGTTGACAATGTTCTCATCGTAACTGATAAGGGACTTACTTCACTTGGTCTTCTTAACTCTCTTTATGAAGAATTGGATAAGGCGGGTGTTAAGTACACAGTATTTGACGGTGTTCAGCCAAACCCAACTATCGACAATATCGAAACTGCAAGACAGATGTATCTTGACAACGGTTGTCAGGGTGTTATCGCATTCGGTGGCGGTTCACCAATGGACTGTGCAAAGATTGCAGCTGCTCGTGTTGTTAAACCAAACCAGCCAATCGAAAAAATGCGTGGTATTATGAAGATTTGCAAGAAGCTTCCTCCGTTCTTCGCAGTTCCTACAACAGCAGGTACCGGTTCAGAATGTACTCTTGCAGCGGTTGTTTCTAATCCAAAGACACACGAAAAGTATGCTTGTAACGACTCTGTTCTTCGTCCTCCTTATGTTGTGTTTGACCCTGAGCTTACAGTTGGTCTTCCTCCACACATCACTTCAACAACAGGTATGGACGCTCTCACTCACGCAGTTGAAGCATATATCGGCAAATCAAACGTTCCTTCAACAATCGCATTTGCTGAAAAGGCAACAAAGATGATTTTCGAAAATCTCGAAGTTGTTTATAACGACGGTAAAAATGTTGAGGCAAGAAACCAGATGCTCTTAGCTTCATACAACGCAGGTATGGCATTTACACGCGCTTATGTCGGTTATGTTCACGCTATTGCTCACAATCTTGGTGGTTTCTATGGACTTCCTCACGGTCTTGCAAACGCTGTTATTCTTCCTGTTGTGCTTGAAAGCTATGGCAGTGCAGTTTACACTCCACTTGCAAAGCTTGCTGACATCGTTGGTATCGCCGGTGCAAACGAAGAAGAAAAGGCAAAGGCATTTATTGCTGAAATCCGTGCTATGAACCAGAGAATGAATATTCCGACAGGCTTCACTCAGATTAAGGAAGAAGACATCCCAACAATCGTTGAGCGTGCACTTAAAGAAGGTAACCCACTTTACCCTGTTCCTGTAATCTTCGGTAAGGAAGAAATGACTGCAATCGTTAAGTCACTTATGATTACAGAATAAAAAATACATAAAAAAAATAAGGAACTTCCAAATCGGGAGTTCCTTTTTTGTTTATAATTAGCGTCGCAGACCCGACACTCTACATTATGCATTTTGCACTTTGCATTTAGAACTATTGTATAAAACAACGGCGGGGTCAAGACCCCGCCCTACATTGCTTAACAAAAAGTTTGATTTTATAAATTAAAAATTGAATTATTTTTTCGTTAGGCAATCTTGCCGAAACGAAGCTGTATCGGGTATACCGCGAGTTGAGAGCAAGGAAGCATAACGGAAAAAGAATCAATTTTATTTGTTTGCAATTTTTGCGATACTTTCCTCAAGCATTGCGAGTTTTTCATTGTACTTTGCGAGTTTTTCGCGTTGTTCGTTAACCAGGGCTTCAGGTGCTTTTGCAACGAATTTTTCGTTGTTGAGTTTGCCTGAAACAAATGCGATTTCTTTAAGCACACCTGCTTTTTCTTTTTCAAGTCTTTCTAATTCTGCCTTGAAGTCAACAAGTTCGTCAAGTGGAATGAAGAGTCTTGCGTCTTCTGTGATAATAGCAACAGCCTCGTCATTTTCATAGTCCTTAACTATTTCAACGTCACTTGCTGATGCGAGTCTTACGAAGAAGTTTGCACCTTCAGAGAATGTGTTTTCATAAGATGTTTCAATGAAAATCTTTGCTTTCTTTGATGGTGGAACATTCATTTCTGCACGACGGTTACGAACAGCCTTGATTGCAGTCATAACTCTTTCCATTTCTGCTTCGTCAGCCTTGAATGAAAGGTCATCTGTAAATACAGGCCATTCTGACACCATAATTGAATCGCCATCGTGTGGTAATGTCTGCCAGATTTCTTCTGTGATAAATGGCATAAACGGATGTAAGAGCTTGAGTGTGTTTGACATTACATAAACGAGAACTGCCTTAACAGTTGCCTTTGCAGTAGCACATTCACCGTTAAGACGGATTTTTGCGATTTCGATATACCAGTCACAGAATACATCCCAGATAAAGTCATAGAGATTCTGCACTGCAATACCTAACTCAAAGTTATTAAGTGAGTTTGTAACTGTTTTAACGAGGTTATTGAATGTGCTTAAAATCCATTTATCTTCTATTGCAAGCTTTTCTGGAATATATGGTGCTGGTTCTTCATCATCAAGATTCATAAGAATGAAGCGGTTAGCATTCCAGAGCTTATTAGCAAAGTTACGGCTTGCTTCGATTTTCTCAGGCAAGAATCTCATATCATTACCGGGACTGTTACCTGTTGCAAGAGAGAAACGAAGAGCATCCGCACCATACTGGTCAATAATCTCAAGGGGATCAATACCATTACCGAGAGATTTGGACATTTTTCTGCCCTGTGCAT
>JAZNLY010000017.1:0-28541 GCA_045579305.1 Candidatus Fimenecus sp.
GGGTGTACAGTTTTTGTTTTCTGACATAGAAATTCCTCCCATAAATTATCAACTGACAGTACCATTGTATGAGAATAAAAATATTTTGTTACTTATATAAATGCGATAAAATGGTTGTTAAAGCAAAAAATATATGATAAAATATTATGATTAAATTTTTATAAGCAAGAAGGCAGGAATAATGGCTGTTTTAAAGAACGTAAAAAGAATTGTTGTTAAGGTTGGCACATCAACCCTTACATACAATACTGGAAAAACAAATATAAGAAGAATGCACAAGTTGGTAAGTGTGCTTTCCGATATTGTTAATTCAGGAGTTGAGGTAGCGCTAGTAACAAGTGGTGCAATCGGTGTTGGTGTCGGTAAATTAGGGCTTAAAGAAAAACCTGCAGACACAGCGGGAAAACAGGCTGCTGCCACAATCGGTCAGTGTGAATTGATGTTTATGTATGATAAACTCTTTGGTGAGTATGGTCATACTGTTGGTCAGCTTCTCATAACTAAAAGTGACGTTGAAAATGACGAGAGAAGACAGAATCTCGTAAATACATTCAACAGATTGTTTGATTTTGGTGCAATTCCCGTTATAAATGAAAATGACAGCGTTGCTGTTGAAGAAATTGTTTATGGTGACAACGATTCACTTTCTGCAATTGTTGCAAAGCTTATAAATGCAGATGCTCTTATTATTCTCACTGACATTGATGGTCTCTATGATTCAAACCCTAACGAGAATGAAGATGCAAAACTTATTCCGTTAGTAATAGAAATTGATGAGGATTTGTATAAAATCGCAGGTGGCAAGGGCTCAACTCTCGGTACAGGTGGGATGGTGACAAAGCTCCACGCTGCTGAAATTACAATGAAAGCAGGAATCGATACTATTGTTATGAATGGTGAAGACCCTACAGATATATACAAAGCACTTGATGGTAAACAGGTTGGTACATTTTTTAAGGGGAAATAAACTATGCTTACAGAAATTGGTAAGAGAGTAAAAAATGCGGCAACAGGACATTCTGTTGCATCAACTGAAGAAAAAAACAGAATATTAAAGGCTATTGCAGATGCACTTCGCGAAAATTGTGATGAAATATTAAAGGCAAATGCAATAGATATTGAAAATGGCAGAAATAATGGTATGTCGGAGGCACTTCTTGACAGACTTATGTTGAATGCTGACCGAGTTGAAGGTATGGCACAAGGTGTTGAGGGTGTAATCGCACTTCCTGACCCTGTTGGCAAGGTTATCTGGGAAACAGAAAGACCAAACGGGCTTAAAATTAAACGTGTCAGTTCACCTCTTGGTGTTATAGGCATTATTTATGAGGCAAGACCAAATGTAACAAGCGACGCTGCATCTCTTGCAATCAAGTCAGGTAATACTGCTATCCTTCGTGGTGGCAAAGAGGCTTTTAATTCAAATTCAGCTATTATGGATATAATGCGGAATGCAATTGAAAATGAAGGCTTTAATCCTGACATCGTTGAGCTTATTCGTGATACATCAAGAGACAGCGCAAATGCTCTTATGAAGATGAACAAGTATGTGGATGTACTTATTCCAAGAGGCAGTGCAAAGCTTATAAGTGCTGTTGTTGAAAATTCAACAGTACCTGTAATTGAAACAGGTGCGGGCAACTGCCATATTTATGTTGACGAATTTGCGGATATTGATATGGCAGCAGAAATTGTGTTCAATGCCAAAACACAACGAATTTCAGTTTGCAACACAGCAGAAAGCCTTATTATTCATAAAAATATTGCCGAATTTGCGCTTATTGCAATCAAGGCAAAGTTGGATGAAAAAAATGTGATTCTTTATGGTGACCAGATTGCTTGTGAAATCTGTCCTGATATCCATAGGGCAACGGAAGACGACTGGGCAACGGAATATCTTGATTATAAAATGTCGGTAAAAATAGTTTCTTCACTTGAAGAAGCAACAGAGCATATAAGAAAATATTCAACAGGCCATAGTGAAAGTATTATTACTGAAAACACAGAAAATGCTGAAAAATTTATGAATCTTGTTGATTCATCTGCTGTGTATCATAATGCGAGTACAAGATTTACTGATGGTGGAGAATTTGGTTTTGGTGCTGAAATCGGAATTTCGACACAGAAACTTCACGCGAGGGGACCATTAGGTCTTGAACAACTCAATTCATTCAAATATAAAATTTACGGTAACGGTCAGGTAAGGTGATACGAATGACAAATGGTGGCAAAAGTGGTCACAAGATGGCGTTTCCGGTTGGTTTGATTGTTGTGTTGCTTGCATTTACCGGATTAGTTACAATTGTGGTGGCTTGTATAAACGGAATCAACACCGCTGTTGAAAAGTCAAAAAACTATGAAGAATATGAAAAAATCCTTACTCCAGTAGTGCTTATTGACCCTAATACATTTGATGATATAACAATGGCAGAAATGAGTCAGCTTATGGAAATGTCTTTGTGGTCGTTGCTTAAGAATGATGCTGCTCCGGATAGCTTTATTAACAATGAAAACGGGGTTGCAATTCCGAAAATGGCCGTTGAAGAAGAATTTGTTGAACTTTTTGGAACAGAAATAGCACCTGTACATGGTTCGGTTGAAGGATATGGTGTGGAGTTTGTTTATGATAACACTTCCGAAACATATACCGTACCACTCACAGGTGTGACGCCTATTTATACTCCTGATGTTGTTGAAATATCAAAAACATCGGATACAGTTGTGCTGACAGTTGCATGTATTGCAGGTGATGCATGGGAACAGGGTGAAAATGGTGAAATGATTGCACCTTCTCCAGATAAATATCTCAGAATCACGCTACGAGAAAATAATGGTAATCTCTTTATTTCTTCAATACAGAATACAACTGCACCTGAAACAGCTGTGACAGTCAGCAGGTAAAATAATGTTGCTTAAGTTGAGATATGCTTTGCACAGAAGAGTTTACTGGAGGAATCAGTTGAAACAAAAAGCACCACTGTAACATAATATATATCTGTTCAGTAGTGCGATATATTCAATCCGTTGGCGGAAATGGGCTGTTTTAAAAAGCAAAGCTTACCCAAAGCCATATAAAACGGTAACCTTATTACATCTTATGGTGTTTTAACGGACAAGTGACAAAAATAATATAAAAAAGCAAAATATATAAGTGAGGATTGTTTATGCTCCAATTTGAAGAATTAAAATTACAACTTATTGCACACGAAGAAGAACTTTCTAACCTGGCAGATGCTCTTGGGCTTGATAAAATGAAAAAGGAAATCGAAGCACTTGAGGAACAACAGGCGAGGGAGGGATTCTGGGATGATATTCAGAATTCGCAAAAAGTTCTTCAACGGACAAGTGTATTGAAGAACAAAGTTCAAGGTTATGAAAAGCTTAAATCCGATTACGAAGATGCTCTTGTTATGATTGAGCTGGCAGATGAGGAAGAAGATGAAAGCCTTGTTGATGAGTGCAGACAGGGTGTTGAAAAATTTGAAAAAGACCTCGATTCAATGACTTTGTCAACACTTCTTACAGGTGAATATGATTCAAAGAATGCAATTCTTACATTCCATGCGGGTGCAGGTGGTACAGAGGCTCAGGACTGGGCACAGATGCTTTTCAGAATGTATAACCGTTGGGGTGAACGCCACGGATATAAGGTTTCAACGCTTGACTACCTTGACGGAGACGAAGCAGGGCTTAAATCGGCTTGTATTCTTATCGAGGGTGAGAATGCATACGGTTTTATGAAGAGCGAGGCAGGTATTCATCGTCTTGTTCGTGTTTCTCCTTTTGATGCATCGGGAAGACGCCATACATCTTTTGCTTCGCTTGAAGTAATGCCTGAAATTGACGAAGATACAAATGTTGAAATCAATCCTGATGATATTGAAATGGCTGTTTATCGTGCCAGTGGTGCAGGTGGACAGAAGGTTAATAAGACATCTTCTGCTGTTCGTCTTACTCATAAACCAACAGGTATTGTGGTTTCTTGTCAGGTTGAAAGAAGCCAGCACCAGAATCGTGAAGTTGCTATGACAATGCTTAAATCAAAGCTTATTGAGATTAAAGAGCGTGAACACCTTGCAAAGATTGAAGATATTAAGGGTGACCACAAGGAAATCGCATGGGGTAGCCAGATTCGTTCCTATGTATTTATGCCATATACACTTGCAAAGGACCACAGAACATCCTTTGAAAATGGTAATATAAATGCTGTTATGGATGGTGACCTTGATGGGTTTATCAATGCATATCTTAAAATGCAGTCACAGAAAAATCTTGATAACAACTAAATTGATGCATAACAAAAAGGCTATTGGAATTTACCAATAGCCTTAATTTTTTTGTTCGTGATTTATTTAGTTTTTGCAGCCTGCTTCATCTGTTTTTCTTTATCTTCACTTGTGTTAACAATCCATACGCAGACTGACCACAAGCATATGCCCAGCAAGAGGAACATTACTGCAAAGAAAGCAGCGTCAAGAGTGAACACTACCACATCACCAAGGAATCCAACGATAGCGGATGCAATTATGCCGTCTACATTGAAAAGTTCTGAAAGGGTAATCTCTCCGCTAAGAAGTTTGCTTGCAAAGAAATTTGTGAAAGAGATATATGCAGCACCTGTGAAGAGAAAGCCTATGCCTGAAAGAACGGTAATAACTTTGATTTTATTTGAGAAAATTGCAAATCCGAGAACAACGAGTGCGAGTATAAGAGCAAGAGCTACAAATACGGCAGCTACAACAACAGGGCGATACATCTCGTTTTGCAAAATTGCTGTTTTAAAATCAAATGATTCGTTTGTAAATCCTGAAAACAGGTCAATGTAGTCGGGCAGCCTGTGAATAGAGATTGATTCATAAGTGGTGTGAAGAGTACCACCGGAACCTTGTCCAAAGATGTCCTTGAGACTTTCGAGGTTCCCAAGATTGCCAAGATTACCAAGAAGATTTGAAATATCTGTGTGTGCTATTTCGAAAGTTAATAAATTGCCGAAATAAAACGCAGGAAATATGGCTATAGCCAGAATTGCGGTTACAACACGGTAAAGAATATCAAAACCGGTTGTTTTTTTCTTAAGAGAATTTGTTTTACTCATTTTAATCACCTTACTTTCCCCAAGAAGAGTTAAGCTGTACTGTTCTGTTGAACACAACCTTATCCTCTGTGGAGGTAATATCTACGCAGAAATAACCCTGACGCATAAACTGGAATGTATCACCGACTTTGAGTCCATCTTTAAGACTGCCTTCAATTAAACAATCATTAAGGATAACAAGTGATTCAGGGTTAAGGTTTTCTGTGAATGCACCTGCTGTTTCGTCAGAAGGGTTTTCTTTATTGAAAAGTCTGTCGTAAAGACGAACTTCTGCTTTGAATGAACCTGCTTCACTTACCCAATGTAAAGTGCCTTTTACTTTTCTGCCATCAGGTGAGTTGCCGCCACGACTTTCGGGGTCGTAAGTACAGTGAACACAAGTAACATTACCGTTTTCATCTGTATCGTAACCTACGCACTTAACGAAATAAGCACTCTTGAGACGAACTTCGTTACCAGGGAAGAGTCTGAAATACTTTTTAACAGGTTCAATCATAAAGTCTTCCTGCTCAACATAAAGGGTTTTGCCGAATGTTACTTTACGAGTACCCATTTCAGGATGGTCCGGATGAATTTCAACATCAAGAGTTTCTGACTGTCCGTCAGGATAGTTATCAATAACAACCTTTAGTGGGCGAAGAACTGCCATTGCTCGTGGAGCATTTGCATTGAGTTCATCACGAACACAGGATTCCAAAAGACCATAGTCAACAACTGAGTAAGCCTTTGAAACACCGATTTTTTCACAGAAGTTACGGATTGCAGCTGCAGGATAGCCTCTTCTTCTCATACCACTGAGAGTTGCCATTCTTGGGTCATTCCAACCATCAACAATACCCTCATTAACAAGTGCAAGACATTTTCTTTTACTTGTAAGACAATAGTTAAGGTTAAGACGTGCAAATTCAATCTGGCGTGGTGGAGTCGGAATATCAAGTGCCTGCAAGAACCAGTCGTAGAGTGGTCTGTGATTTTCGAATTCAAGTGAGCAAAGAGAGTGAGTAACACCTTCTTTAGCATCTGACAACGGATGAGCAAAGTCATACATTGGATATACACACCATTTATCACCTGTCTGGTGATGTGGTACATGAGCAATTCGGTAGATAACAGGGTCACGCATATTGATGTTAGCAGCAGCCATATCAATCTTTGCACGAAGAACTCTTGCTCCGTTAGGGAATTCACCATCTGTCATTCTCTTGAATAAATCAAGGTTCTCTTCGATAGTTCTTTCTCTGTAAGGGCTGTTTTTACCTGCTTCTGTGAGAGTACCACGGTATTCTCTGATTTCATCAGCAGAAAGGTCATCTACATAGGCAAGACCTTTTTCAATGAGTTTTACAGCACATTCGTAGATGAAATCAAAATAACTTGATGCAAAAAGACATTTGTTCCACTTGAAACCAAGCCATTCAATATCTTCTTTGATAGCATCAACGTACTCTGTATCCTCTTTTTGAGGATTAGTGTCGTCGAGACGAAGATTACATTCGCCCTTATACTTTTTACTTGTTGCAAAGTTAATACAGATTGCCTTTGCATGACCGATATGAAGATAACCATTTGGTTCGGGTGGGAAACGTGTCTGAACTTTGTTATAGACACCGTTTTCCAAATCTTCATCAATAAAGTCGTGAATAAAATTTGAAATCTTTGTTACTTCTTCCATAATTTTGCCTCTTTATGCTTTGTATGAATTTATCGCATCGTCAATTCTTCTCATAACTTCTTCAACGCCGAGAATCTGTAAAATATAATACAAATCAGGTGTATTTGTGCGAGATGTAATTGCAATACGGATAACTGTTGAAACGTCACCCACATGGCCTTTGAAAGCATCAGGGTTTTGTTTGTATTCTTTAACATTAGGAGTAAATCCACAAGCAGAGCAAAGCTCTTTGATTTTATTGAACCATTCTTCTTTGCTATCGTCTTTTGAATAAACATCCTTGTATTTTGTAAGAATTTCTATTGCGTCTTCTGAATTTATATTTTCAGGAAGAGTGTAATCAGGGGTATAAAGTTCGTTGTAGAAGAAAGATACATAATTCTGAACTTCTTCCCAACAAGCAATATCTTTTCTTGGCTTTGGGTTATCTCTGTCAATATTCAGAATAGCTGTTGCTTTTTCGCTGTCAGCAACAAAAAGATTATATAAAGTTTCGTTATAATCCTTTGCCCATTTGCTGACAAAATCATAAACCTGTTGTGCAGTCATAACAGAAATAACATTTTTTGATACATCGTTAAACTTAACCATATCAAAAAGTGCACCGGAAACACTCATCTTTTTGAGGTTGAATGGGAATTTGCTGATATCCTCTGATTTGTTTGCCTTTCTCCACTCCTCAAAATTGGAGTTGAGAATTGTAAGCATGTATTCTTTCACAGATGCTTCAGGATAACCTTTTTCGATGTAGTATGAAACATTTGCTTCAGGGTCTTTTCTCTTTGAAAGCTTACGTTTGCCACCATTTTCTTCTTTCATAATGGGAGCAATATGAGCATATTTAAGTGGCTTGTTGCCCAATGCTTTGAAAAGCTCAATATGAACAGGAACAGAGGCAATCCACTCGTCACCACGAACAACATGAGTTGTTCTCATAAGATGGTCGTCAACTGCATGAGCAAAATGATATGTAGGAATTCCGTCAGCCTTTAAGACAACTACGTCATTCACGTTTTCGCTCATTTCGATTTTGCCCTTAATCATATCTTCAAATCTGATTTTTCTTGAAATATCACCGGTTGAACGAAGACGTATAGTATATGGAATACCTGCATTGACTTTTTCGACAATTTCATCGTCGCTCAGGTCGCGGCATTTTGCATAAGCACCATAGTAACCTTTGATATCTTCATTTTCCTGCTTTGCTCTGATTTCGTCAAGTTCTTCAGGAGTACAGAAACAAGGATATGCGTTTCCTTCTTCCATGAGCTTCTTAGCAAAAGCACGATAAATTTCTCTACGATGACTTTGTGTGTATGGTCCATAATTACCTTTTTCCAAGTTAAATCCGATAACGCCTTCATCAGGAGCAACACCAAAAGCTTCGAGACCTTTTATTATACCTGTAACACCATCTTCTACTTCTCTTTTTTTGTCAGTATCTTCAATACGGAGCATATAAACGCCACTGGTTGTGTTTGCAGTAAGCTTTGAAGCAAATCCGGCATAAAGTCCTCCGAAATGAAGATATCCTGTCGGACTTGGAGCAAATCTTGTAACTCTTGCACCCTCAGGTAAATCTCTTATTGGAAAGAGTTCCTCATAATAATCTGTGGACTTGTCCACATCTGAAAATATAAGTTCAGCAATTTTTTTGCAGTCTGTCATGTATATAACCTCTTATTCAGGAATGATTGCGTTTGTAGTAATGTATTTAACACCACGTTCAAGCATTGTGTTAAGCAATTCAGGAGTATCAACTGTCCAACAAGCAGCAGTAAGGTTGTTGTTGTGAATATTCTGGATTGCATCAAGGTCGCGAAGTGCTTTTTTTGCTTCAAAAGCAACACCGAAACCATTTTCGATGCATTCGTGAAGTTTTTCTTCTTTAATACTATGAACAAGCAACCATAATTCCATATCAGGTGAAAGACGCTTGAATTCGCGAAGAATAGAGGCATGGAAAGAGATAAGGATAACATCATCTTCAATGTCATAAGCACGGATAATGTCAAGAAGACTCTTAACTTTGTCTACGCGTCTATCTTTAACTTCTATCATAGGCTTGATATTTGCTTCTTTACAGATTTCGATATATTCTTCTACATGGCAAACACCTGCATCAGGATACTTGTCGATATTTGCACCGTTTGTGAACTTAACTTTTTTAAGCTCTTCGTAAGACATAGTCTTAACATCGCCCTTTTCTTCAGCCATTGACTGAAGCATATAGTCGTGAATGATTACCCATTTACCATCGGTTGTACAATGAACGTCACATTCAAGAGCATAGTAATTGTATTTTGCAGCTTCACGGAAAGCCTCGAGAGTGTTTTCCGGAACGATAGAAGAAAGACCTCTGTGGGCAGTAAAGTGAACATCGGATAAGTCTTTTGTTGTCGCTGTTGCAACAGGAACAATATCTTTAGCCATTTTTTTGCCATAACGGATGTTTGTATAAACCTTTCTTAAAGCAAGTGTGGTAACAGCAGGAATTCCGATTCCAAGACCGAGACCGATTAATGATTTTTTATTGTTTTTCATAAGTCAAGCCACCCTTTATTTTCACATGTGTATAATCGATAGTATTATACTATATAATTTGTGAAAAGTAAACGATATATTTTATTTTTATCCTGTAAATGTGAAGAAAATAGTGGTGTACAAGTACTCTATTTAACTATTGCCTTTTAATTGGTGTTATGGTATAATCAATGTATATGTTGGGGTATTGTGAGTAATTGTGCGAAGTTTTCAGAAAGGAGCAAAAAGCCATATGGAAATATGGGATGAAGTATATAGGCAAATATACTATATCGGGATTCAGACTCTCCGTTATGGTAAGAGATTTTTCAAAGGGCTTATAGCTTTGCTTCTCAAACCAACAAAGGTTCTCCGTACTCTGATAGTCGTAATTATGAGCTTTATCCACAAGCATATTTTTAAGGATTTTCATGCCGTAGCAGGTGAATTCAGAAGGCTTCGTAGAAAGGCAAAATCTGATGAAGTTTCTGATGGCGATGCACCAAAATACAGAAATGTTTTTGTATATCTGTTAAATTTTCTTACTCCTGTGGTATCGTTGGCAACTCTATTGAATGTTATTGGTTTCTGGTCCGATGCAGCTTTTGCACTTGAAATAAATTATAATAATGAAGTTATCGGATATGTTAAGGATGAGACAGTATACAGAGAAGCACAAAAACTTGCCTCAGAACGTTTGAGTGCGAGTGTAACTTCAACAGGGGTTTCTCAGGATGTAAGCAGAAAAATACAGCTTAATGGTGATACGGAATATAACATAAGAATGGTCAAGCGAAGTCAGATTAGTGACGCTTCTGAAATGTGCGAGACACTTGTTGAAAAGTCTGACAGTAAAATCACTAATGCTTGTGGCGTTTATATTGATGATGAGTTTATCTGTGCTGTAAAAAACGAAACAGATGCACTCAGGGTTTTTGATTCTATTCTGGCAGAACACGAGACAGATGAAGAAAATGCTGTTGTAAGTTTTATGGAGAATATCGACTATGTTCAGGGCCTTTATCCTGATAGTGAAAGCACGATAAAAGATGCCGAATATTTGTTGAATAAGCTCAAAGCAGAAACGGATGAAGCGCGTTATTATACTGCTGAAGAAGGAGATACACTTTCTCTTATTGCAGAAAAGTCAGAAATGACAGAGGAAGAAATTAAGGAATTAAATCCTGATTTGCCAGAGGAATTTCAAAAGGGTGATAAAGTTCTTTTATTCCGTGCAAAGGGTTTTTTGAGAATAAAAACAACAAAAACCGAATACAGAGAAGAGGAACTGCCGTTTGAAACTGTAACGGTAAACACAAACAACCTGTATGTTGGTGACAAAAAAACAGTTTCAAAAGGTGAAAACGGACTTCAGCAGATAACATCACTTGTAACATATATTGATGGTGTTGAGGTGTCAACTAAGGATGTATCCACAAATGTTATCAAAGAAGCTATAAGTGAAAAAATTCAGGTAGGTACAAAGAAAAAACCAGTTGCGCCTAAGCCAAAACCACAACCTTCAAAGCCTTCCGGCAATAAGAAAGCACGTCTCGGATGGCCCACTGTGGGTGCATATTCCATATCTTCACCTTATGGTGAACGTGATTTCGGTGACGGATGGCACGGTGGAATTGACCTTGTACGACCAGGAGGAAGCTCAGGTTGTACTGTTGTTGCGTCGGAAGCGGGAGTGGTGACTTTTGCAGGTTGGCGTAATTCTGCAGGTTATGCGGTTCTGATTGACCATGGTAACGGTATTTCAACATTTTATTGTCATATGCAGGACACAATCAAGGTTACTGCAGGACAAAAGGTTACTCGTGGTCAGCCGATAGGTAATATTGGTGCTACTGGATTTGTTACCGGTCCACATTTGCATTTTGAAGTAAGAGTAAATGGTAAAGATGTCAATCCAAACAAATATTTGTATTAATGTTATTATTGTTAAAGGGTAGGCTTTTAAAAATGGAACAATTTATTATTGCCGGTTTAAAAACAGAATACTCAGTTCGTGGAGCGCTTCTACAGAAACGTTCTGAAAATTATCGTGCTGAATTTGATAGTTCAGAAACGGACATCAGAATAAATTTAACAGAAGAGTTCTTACAAGAGAAACACAAGGAGCACCCATATTTATCCTATGAAGAAGTAGAATATATGTGGGTTGGCTCAGGCTTTTACAGACAGTTGGTAGACTATGATGGCATTATGCTTCATTCCTCATGTGTGGAGAAGGATGGTTTTGCATATCTGTTTTCTGCACGAAGTGGTACAGGAAAATCAACGCATACTCATCTCTGGCTTAAAAATTTACCGGGAAGCCGAATTGTTAACGATGATAAACCGGCACTCCTTCTGGAAAATGGCACGTGGTATGCCTGCGGAACTCCTTTTTCGGGTAAAACTGATGAAAATCTGAATGTGAAAGTTCCGGTAAGAGCAATTATATTTATAAAACGAGCAGAGAAAAACAGAGTTGAAAAATTGTCTGTTCAGGAAGCGATAAAACTATTATTTGAGCAGACAGTCAGAGTTACTGAAAAAGACAGGGCAGGGAGAATGCTTGATTTGGTCAGTTCACTTCTCACAAATGTTCCGGTTTTCTCTTTGGAATGTAATATGGAAGATGAAGCAGCAATAGATTCGTATACAGGAATAGAAAGGATTTTGAAAAATGAAGATTAAAAATGGTTACATTTTAAAAGATGTTGCAGGAAGTAAAGTTGTTATGGCAGTAGGTGAAGAAAGCCTCAATTTCAGAGGGATTATCACTTTCAATGATGTTGGTGCAGAAGTCTTCACTATGCTTGATGGTACTAATTCTGTTGAGAAGATAGTTGAAACAATAGCTGAAAAATATGAAGCTCCTTCTGAAGTTGTTAAGAAAGATGTGTTGGAGCTTATCGAAAAGATGAAGAAACAAGGTCTTATTGAAGAATAAAGAGGAAAGACTGATGAAAGATATATCTGTTTTAAAGTGGATATATAAAAATACCGGGAAACGTAATCTGGAAATTGCTGTGCTTATTTTTTTAAACGCATTTTCAGCTGTGAGCGTTACCCTGTTTGCCATGTTTTCAAAAAGTGTCGTTGATAGTGCTCAAAAAGGAAACAAAGATGAGCTTGTTAGGAATATAATATGGTTTCTTACTATTATCTTGTTGCAGATTGTTTCAAGAATTTTGAGTTCATTTATATTAGCGATAAGTCAGGGTAAAGCAGAGGTGTGTCTGAAATCTTCTGTTTTTGCAAGTGTTATTAACGGAAAATATTCTCAGGTTACAGAAAAACATAGTGGTGACATTATGTCGAGATTGACTGCAGATGTACAGTTTGTTTGTGACCACTATATAAGTATGTTACCTAATGCAATATCGTATGCAGCCAGAATGGTTTCAGCAACTATCGCTTTATACAGCCTGGAAAAAAGTTTTACTATCGCTGTTGTTTTCTGCGGTGCATTAGTAGTCGCGATTGCGGCTATATTCAGAAAACAAATAAAAAAAATACATAGACGTGTACGGGAAAAAGATGCTAAAGTTCGTGCGTTTATGCAGGAGATGATAGAAAACCTGTTTGCCGTTAAAGTTTTTGGTATAGAAGAAAAGGTGCTGAAAAGGTCTTTAAAACAGCAAAACAGTTTTTATCGTGCAAAGGTTAGGCAAAAAAGCATATCCATTATTGCAGGGATAAGCTTCTCTTTGATGTTTACGTTGGGCTTTTTAATGGCCGTAACCTATGGTTCATATGGCATTCTTAACGGACAGATGACTTTTGGTACTGTTGTGGCCATAATCCAACTTGTTGGTCAGCTTCGCTCTCCTGCAACGGGTGTTACACATGTTGTTCCTGCATTTTTCTCGATGACAACTTCGGCACAGAGGCTTATTGAACTTTCTGAAATAGAAAAAGATAATATAGAATATGCAGATGTTAATTATGAGAATTTCAAAAAAATTCGTCTGGAAAAAGTAACATTTGGATACGGGAAAGAAAAAGTTATCAAAGAAGCAGATTTCACGATAAAAAAAGGTGAATTTATCGGAATAAAAGGTCCGTCTGGTGCGGGTAAATCAACAATTTTTAAACTTATTACCGGACTTTACCCGGTGGATAGTGGTAAAGCAGTTATAGAAACAACCCTTGGCGAAGTTGATTGTAAGGTGGCAAAAAAATTGTTTTCATTTGTTCCACAGGATAATATGCTGTTCAGTGGTACAGTAAGAGATAATATTACGGTTTTAAATCCTGATGTAACTGAGGAAGAAATTCAGGATGCAATCAGAAAAGCATCAGCTGAATTTGTGTATGACCTTGATGACGGATTGGATTTTGTGCTTGGTGAGTCTGGTATAGGAGTTTCACAAGGACAGGCACAGAGACTTGCTATCGTAAGAGCTCTTCTTGGGAAAGGGAAAATTCTGTTGATGGATGAATCTACAAGTGCACTTGATAGTGAAACGGAAAAACAGATTATAGATAACCTCAGAAATGATTATAATATAACGGTGTTATTTATTACTCATAGAGAAATGGTAATGGAACAGTGTGACCGCACAATAACTGTAGCAGATGGTTGTGCGTGGGAAGAGTGATATACGACAAAAACCCAAAAAATGTTGAAAATGTTTATCAGAATTATTGAAAAAGATATAAATAGTTGGTATAATTAAGTTTCAAAAGTTATATTTAGGAGTAATGATATGGAGTACAATGCAAAAACATCTCATACCAATGACAATATTGACTTTCAGACAATATTTCAATATGTAATTCGTGTTGCGCAGAAGTGGTGGATTATTCTTTTGTGCGCGGTTATTTGCGGCACAGTGGGATATATCGTAGGAAAAGTAACATATACACCTACTTACACAAGCGTAATGAGATTTGTCATAGATAATAAGAGCGAAAATGTTACAACAGCGGGACAGAGCTCATCTGACATCAGTGCGGGTATTATTCTTGCAAGAAACTATATCAATCTTATGACTGAAACAAATAGTCTAATGAATAGTGTTGCAGAAAATTGTGGCTGTACAAAGAATGGTAAACCTTTAACAGGTGCTCAGGTTAAGAAAATGATAGGGTCGAGACTTATTGAAGATACCGCGATTATTGCTATCAGCGTTACAAGCACAGACCCTGAAGTTTCTTACGCAGTCGCTTTAAGTTATGTTAACAATTACAGTAAGATTACAGATAAGGCTTATCAGAGTACACGTGCAATCTTGATTGATGAACCAGTTAAGCCTGAAAAAGCAAACGCGTCAAACTCACATATTTATTTTTCACTTATAGGTTTTGTTTTTGGTGCCGGTATTGTAATCTTGGCAATATGTCTTTATATATTTGTTAAGGATACAGTCAAAATTCCGGAAGATATTACAAAGAGAGTTGGACAGAAGATTATCGGCTCTGTAGTGCACCTCAGAAAAACAAACGAGAACAGCAGGCTTCTTATTACTGATAAGAAAATGGGATTTATGTTTATCGAATCCTTTAAATTGATACGTTCGAAATTGGAGAATGTTTCGAAGCGGCATAACTATAAGGCTTTCGTGTTTACATCATCTCTTGCAAATGAAGGTAAAACAACAATTTCAACAAACACTGCTCTTGCCCTTGCCAAAACAGGAAAATCAGTGTTGCTGATAGATGCCGACTTAAGAAAACCCTCGGTTTATCAAGAACTTGGTATGTCAGAGATAGAAGACCTTGGACTTCCTGGTGTAATAAGAGGCGAAAGAACACTTAATGAATCCATCAAATATTATGAAAAGTATAATTTATTCCTTCTTATTACAAGTCAGCCGGTGATGGAGCCATCTGAGCTTTTGGCCTCTGATGAATTGGAAGAGATTATACAAACAGTTAAAAACGAATTTGACTATGTCATTATTGATACTCCTCCTGCAAGCCTTGTTGCCGACGCGATTATCATATCCCAGTACGCGGATGCAAATGTAATGGTTGTTCGTAGAGACCGTTCGTCTACACGCAGAATCAGACGAACAATTGATGATATTGCCAGCTCAGGCAGAGAAGTGGTTGGTTGTATTTATAACGATGCAGAGAATGGTTCTGCACTTGAATTTATCAGACGTAACAGAAAGCATGGCTATGGCTACGGTTATGGTTACGGTTACGGCTATGGTTACGGTTACGGCTATGGTTACGGTTACGGCTATGGCTCAAATAAAAAGAAAGATAAAAATAACAAAGAAGATCGCAAGAGAAAAAAACATAACTAAAAAATGCTCGCAGACGAAAAAGTTTCGTCTGTGAGCAAAAATTTATGTATAACAGGAAGTAAAAATGGAAGATAAAAATATAGGTTCGATTAGAGAAAACAAGATGGGAACAATGCCTGTGGGTAAATTATTGGTTTCGATGGCAACACCAATGATGGTTTCTATGCTTGTGCAAGCTTTTTATAACGTTGTTGACAGCGTGTTCGTGTCGCAATTGGGTGAAGATGCCCTGAACGCGGTTTCCCTTGCATTCCCTTTGCAACAATTGATGATTGCCGTTTGTGGTGGTACAGCTGTGGGTATGAATGCGATGCTTTCACGCTCATTGGGTGCAAAGCAGTTTGAAAGAGCGAACAAGATTGCGAATACAGGTGTGTTTCTTTTTCTTTGTAGTTCGGTTGTATTCACATTGATAGGGATTTTTCTTTCAAAACCATTCTTTTTGGCACAGACTGATGTGGAGCAGATTGTGGATTATGGAACAGATTATGCATCGGTGTGCCTTGGTGCTTCTGTTGGTATTTGCAGTCAGTTTTGTTTTGAAAAACTCTTACAGTCAACGGGAAAAACAACACATTCAATGATTGCACAGCTAATAGGTGCAGTTATAAATATTATACTTGACCCAATTCTTATTTTCGGTCTTTTAGGTCTGCCTAAATTAGAGGTGCTTGGTGCTGCCATCGCAACAGTTGCAGGGCAGATTGTTGCTGCCGTTGTGGCAATTGTATTTAATATCAGGTGCAATAAAGAAATCCATATTACAACAAGGCTTATACGTTGGGATAAGGAAATTGTGAAGACTATATATAAAATCGGTGTGCCATCAATTATAATGCAGTCAATTGGTTCGATAATGACTTTTACACTGAATAGAATTCTTATTACATTTACAACAACTGCAACTGCGGTATTCGGAAGTTACTTCAAACTTCAGAGTTTTGTGTTTATGCCGATTTTTGGGTTAAACAATGGTATGGTGCCGATTATTGCATATAATTATGGTGCAAAAAAATACGATAGAGTTAAGAAAACAATAACACTTTCAATAATTTATGCTGTTACAATTATGTTTATAGGTGTATTGTCGTTTGAGTTGATTCCGCATGTTCTGTTATCATTCTTCAATGCATCTGCGGAAATGTTGGAAATAGGTGTGCCTGCATTAAGAATAATCGGTACACACCTGTTGCTTGCAGGCTTCTGTATTATTGCAGGCTCTGTTTGTCAGGCAATAGGCAAACCTGTATACAGCCTTATTGTTTCAGTTTGCCGCCAGCTTGTGGTGTTGCTGCCTTCTGCCTGGTTACTTGCTCAGACAGGCAGACTTGAACTTGTGTGGTTTGCATTTCCGATAGCAGAATGTGTTTCTTTTGTTCTGAGTGTAATATTCCTGAGCAAAACAATGCGAAGGGCAAAAGAGAAAATGAAAGATATTATAGTTTGATAAAACAAAAAAGGTGGATTTATCCACCTTTTTCCTTTCTATTTATTCACAACATTCTGTGGGGTGCCATTCAAGTATGCTGAGATGTTTTCTTTCAAAATATTCATAAGTCTTTCTCTTGTTTCAAAAGCCGCCCAAGCGATATGAGGTGTAATGAAACAGTTTTTTGCAGAAAGTAAAGGATTATCCGCTTTTGGTGGCTCAACTGTCAATACATCGAGCCCTGCACCTCGGAGTTTTCCGTTGTTTAAAGCATCTGCTAAATCGTTGTCATTCACAACAGGGCCACGGCTTGTGTTTATAATAATTGCACCATCCTTACATTTGTTGATGAATTCTTTGTTCACAAGCCCTGTAGTCTTTTCTGTTAAAGGACAATGGAGTGAAATAATGTCACTTGTTTTTGCAAGAGTTTCCATGTCAACCCAACGGAAATTTTTTCTATGACTCTGGTCTGTTTCGTGACCTGAAACAGCAACTATATTCATTTTAAATGCTTCTGCAATATCGGCAACAGCCTGACCTATCTGACCAAAACCAACTATTCCCAATGTTTTACCACACAATTCAGTGAGAGAAGTTTTCCAGTAACAGAAATCAGGACAGGATGTCCATTCACCATTTTTTACGCTCTCACTATGTAACCCAACTGAGTTTGTAATTTCAAGAATGAGCGAGAAGGTGAGCTGTGCAACTGCGTTTGTTGAGTATGCAGGTATATTTGAAACAGGCACACCAATTTCTCTTGCATATTCCCAGTCAACAATGTTATATCCCGTTGAAAGAAGGGCAATATATTTAAGATTCGGAAGATTTGAAAGAGTATCTTTTGTCAATGGAGTTTTGTTTGTTAAAATAATATCTGCGCCTTCACATCTTTCAAGGATTTTATCTTTTGGAGTGCGGTGGTATATGTGACAATCACCTGTCTTTTTGAGCCATTCCCAGCTAAGGTCACCAGGATTTAAAGCGTAGGAATCAAGTACAACTATTTTCAAAAAAATCACAACCTTTGATATGAAGTTTGTTATACATAATATTCTATCATATTTTAATATAATATAACAACAAAAACATTGACCTTTTTTGTTAAATATTATAAAATTACTGTGTATGGAAATTTTGTAAACGGTGAACTTAATGGAAAAGAAGAATCTAAACAGAAAAAAAGTACTGTACCTGACTTCCATAGGCCTTTTTGTAGCAGCTATAGTAATTGCGGTGATTACAATTATAATGAGTACAAAGATGGCGGAAGGTGGTTGGGCAGAATTTTTGCATGCGCTTGACCGACTTCAGGAGTTTATTATATCTCTCGAAAACAGACATTTGATTGTGCTTGCAATTTTGGGCGTGTATATTCTGAGAGGTTTTTTACCCATACCTTTTCCGTTTATTCTGATGATGACAGGTGTTATGTTTGAGCCTGTTCACGCGATATTAATCAACACCCTGGGAACAAGTATTGTGCTTTTAATAACATACTTTTGGGGCAAATTTACAAATGGCGGGGTTGCTGTAAAGAAACTTGAGAAGTATGATAATATACGTGATATGATGAGTCATCACGGAAAAACAAAGTTAGGTGTGCTTGTTGCGCTGAGAATTATTCCATCTGTTCCAATGAATTTTGTGAGTAAAACATATGGCGGAATGAAATTCCCGATTGACGGATTTATGGTGGCTTCACTTTTAGGGTTTTTCCCTAAAATATGGGTCTATTCTGTAATGGGTGGTAATATTGCCCAACCTTTTACCTGGCAGTTTATGGGACCGATTATATTCTTGTTAATTTTATCAGGTATTGTAACCTTGATTGTAAATATTACTTTGGAACAAAGAAAAGGAGAAAATAAAAATGTCAAAGATTCAGATGCTTAAAGATGCAGTTATGAATGGCGAGTATGATGCTCGTTTTAAGAGAATTTATGTAACAGATGAGGCCGTAAAGGCACAGTATGAAAGATATATCGGCCTTGCAAACGATTTTGCAGAAATTTTCAGTGCGGACAGAGAGGTAAGACTTTTCTCTGCACCTGGCAGAACAGAGGTTGGTGGAAACCATACAGATCATAACCACGGTCGGGTTCTTGCAGCAGGTATTAACCTTGACGCTATTGCAGTTGCATCAAAAAACGACGAGAATATTGTTCGTGTAAAATCACGTGGATACAAGATGGATGTTTGTGATATTACTGACCTTGAAATCAAGGAAGACGAAAAAGGTCATTCACCTGCTCTGGTAAGAGGTATGTGTGCAGGTTTTCTTAAATATGGCTATAAAATCGGTGGATTTGATGCGGTTACAATGTCAAGCGTTCTTTCAGGCTCAGGACTTTCATCATCCGCAGCATATGAAGTTCTTGTTGGTACAATGCTCAACTACCTTTATAATGATGGACAGGTTGATGCAATCACAATTGCAAAAATTGCTCAGTATGCTGAAAACGTGTATTTTGATAAACCTTGTGGACTTATGGACCAGATGGCTTGTTCAGTAGGTGGATTTGTTACAATCGACTTCAATAACCCTGCTGAGCCAATTGTAAATGAAGTTAAATTTGACTTTGCTGCATCAGGTCATTCACTTTGCATTGTTGACACAAAGGGTAGTCATTCAGATTTGACAGATGATTATGCTGCAATCCGTAGTGAGATGGAAGGCGTTGCAGGTTGTTTCGGTAAAAACGTACTCCGTGAGGTTGACGAAGAAGAATTCAAGAAGAATATTCCTGCAATCCGTGCAAAAGTTGGTGACAGAGCAGTTATCCGTGCTATGCACTTCTATGCAGATAATGACAGAGTATTAAAAGAGGTTGATGCTCTTAAGAATGGTGATTTTGAGACTTTCAAGTCATACATACTTGAAAGTGGAGATTCTTCATACAAGTATAATCAGAATGTATTCTCAGTTAAAAAGCCTCTTGAACAGCCTGTTTCATTGGCTCTTGCAATTAGTGAAAGCATTCTCAAAGGCAAAGGTGCATGGCGTGTTCATGGCGGTGGCTTTGCAGGTACAATTCAGGCTTTTGTTCCAAACGATATCCTTGCAGATTATAAGAATGCGATGGAAAGCATTTTTGGCGAAGGCTCTTGTTATGTACTCATAATTCGTCCAGTAGGTGGCGTTGAAGTCTAATCTTGTTGGTCTATTTTCCGCAATATTGCGTTGTGTCATCTCGAAATATCGGCATATTCCTTCGATGCCACGCCTTGTCTTGCGAAAAATATCCTCAACAATATAGCTTTTTAGGTTTTTATAAGTTATGGAAGCAAACAATAAAAAACAAGGTTGATTTAAATGAAAACTATCGAACTTTTAGAAAAATTAACTTCTCCTGCAGGGGTTGCGGGAGAAGAATCAAGCTCCTTTGAGTCTTTAAAGGGGCTTTTTTCACTGTATGGTGATGTTTCTACAGATGTATCAGGAAACATTATTATTCATAAAAAAGGGAAGAGAAAGCACATCCTTCTTGATGCACATCTTGATACAATCGGATTTGTTGTGACAGAAATTACAGACGACGGTTTTGTACGAGTGCAAAAAGTCGGTGGAGTCGATATGCGTACAGTTGAAGGTATGGAATTGACTTTGCATGGTGAAAAAGATATCTATGGTGTTGTTTGTACTGTGCCACCTCATCTTTCTGATGGTGAAAGCAAGGTTTCAACTGATGGTACAGCTGTTGTGGATATCGGCATGGATAAGGAAGATGCAGAAAAGGTAATTTCTGTTGGTGACAGAGCATCTTTCAGAAGCAGTTTTTCAATTCTTAATGAAAATGTGGTATCTTCACCATATATTGATGACCGTGGTGGAATTGCCGTGTTGTTAAAAGCACTTGAATATACAAAAACAGAAAATGAAGTAACACTTGTTTGCTCTGCACAAGAAGAAACAGGCGGAGCAGGAGCTACTTGTGCTTCTTTTAATGTGAACGCCGATGTATCAGTTTCTGTTGATGTGAGTTTTGCAACAACTCCTGATTCAAAGGCAAGCGAGTGTGGAAAAATGAATGGTGGCGCAATGATTGGATATGCACCTATTCTTGATAGAAAATATACAGAAATGTTAGTGGATATTGCAAATAAAAAGGATATTCCGTATCAAAAGGAAATTATGAATGGTCGTACAGGCACAAATGCAGACCACATCACAATTTCAAAAGGTGGAGTACCGTCTGTTCTTGTATCAATTCCGATAAGATATATGCACACACCTGTTGAAACAGTGGATTTGAGAGATATTGAATCTTGTGCAAAGCTTATAGCAGAGTTTTTAGAAAGGGTGTAAAAATATGAACTTTGAACTTTTGAAAACCCTTTGTGAATTGAACGGTACATCAGGGAACGAAAAAAATGTAAGAGATTTCATAATTTCACAGTTGCCCGATGATTGCGAATATACTGTTGACCCATTAGGAAATCTTATCGTTGACAAAAAAGGCGAAAAAGTGCCAAAAAAGAAGGTTGCACTCTTTGCTCATATGGATGAGGTTGGCTTTATTGTGACTTATGTTCACGATAATGGTTTTGTTAACGTGGCGAGTGTAGGTGGAATTGATAATTCAGCTCTTTTTGGAAAGAAAATCACAGTAAATGGTCATATTGGTGTTGTTGGCGGTAAAGCAATTCACCAATGTTCTGGTGATGAGGCTAAAAAAATCCCTGATATTTCTGACATGTGTGTAGATTTTGGTTTCGAGAATAAAGAGGTAGCAGAAAAACATCTAAACCTTGGTGACTTCGGATATTTCAAGTCGGATTTTGTGGAATTCGGACAAGATAAGATTAAATCAAAAGCACTTGATGACCGTCTTGGCTGTGCTATTATGATTGAACTTTTACAGAAAAAGTCAAAAATCAACTATACTTGTGTTTTTACTGTGCAGGAAGAAGTGGGTACCCGCGGTGCAACTGTTTCGGCATACACAGTTAATCCTGATTATGCTATTGTAATTGAAACAACAACCGCATCGGATATTCCTGATACACCTGAAAACAAAAAAGTGTGTAAAGTAGGTAATGGTGCTGTAGTTTCCTTTATGGACAGAGGTACTGTTTATAACAAAGACTTATATAAGCTGGCAAGAGAAATTGCTGATAAAAACGGTATTCCAAATCAGACAAAGACAGTTGTAGCCGGTGGTAATGATGCTGCCGCAATCCATAAAGCAGCAGGTGGTATTAAAACTATTGCAGTTTCATTGCCTTGCAGATATATTCACTCGGCATCTTCTGTTGGAAGCAAAAAGGATATGGAAGCAGTTAATGACCTTGTAGCAGCCTTGCTTGAGGAGTTTGTAAATGGTTAAGTCAATAGAATTTATTAATGAGTCGATTTTTAACTATTTAGGCGAAGACGATTATGCTTTGTTTATTGCATTGACCGGAGTATGTGACGGAATAAGACTCAATGATGGCGTTGTCTGGGTTCAATATAATGATGAAAATAGTATTACAGCCGTTGTTGCTACCAGTAAAAATGGGAAAAGTCTTGTCTTTGCAGATGAAACAAGTGATAAAGAAGAACTGGATTTTATTGTTGATAAAAACAACGAAACTGAAATAGATGAAAAATATCTATTAAGAAAATCTGTGAAATGCCATAATCCTGAAAAGGGTATAGATAGAGCAGATTATATGAAAATCAAATACCTTAACAGCGATGATAAGGACAAACATAATGATATCGTAGCCTTTAAATCTTTACTTAACAGTATGGGGAAGTGCGAAGGTGCAATAATCGTCTGTGATAATGAGACTATAAGTGGCGGATTTATCATGTTTAGTCAAAAAATATCTTTAATTACCGATATTTATACTAACGAAGATTATCGTAATCAAGGCTACGGAAAACAAATAGTTAAAAAATTACTAAGAATGTCAATTAATGAAAATGTGTATCTTATATCTAAGGAACACAATCTTGACTTTTATAAAAAATGTGGTTTTGAAATCATAAAGAAAATATATGTTTAAAAAAAGGATAATGTAAAATGTTTTTTGAAATTAGTGACAGAGTAAAAGAACTTTCGTCAGTTGCACTCAAAAAAGCGGAAACAGTTTTTGACAGGATTGATGAATTAACTGAATATAACCAACAAAAAGTGCTTTATGCATTTATCAGAAATCGAGTTGATGAAACTGATTTCAACACTTCAACTGGTTATGGTTATGGTGATAAGGGCAGAGAAAAGCTTGATGTACTTACAGCAGATATTTTTGGTGCAGAAAGTGCAATTATCCGTTCAGGTGCCTTGGCAAGCGGTACACATACTCTTGCAGTTTGTCTTTATGGTATTCTTCGTCCTAATGACACTATGCTTTGCGTTACCGGCACACCTTATGATACTCTACATTCAACAATTGGTCTTGGTGGGAAGAATATGGGTGACGGCACTCTTGCAGATTTCGGTGTCCACTATGCTCAGGTTGATTTAACTGAAAATGATGAACTTGACTATGAAGCGATAGAAGAATGTGCAACAGATAAAGAAGTGAGAATGGTTTACATTCAGCGTTCACGAGGATATTCACTCCGCCATACAATTTCTATTGATGAAATTAAAAAAGTTTGCGAAATTGTACATAGAGTTAACAAACGAGCAATTGTAATGGTTGATAACTGCTATGGTGAATTTACTGAAAAGCTTGAGCCAACTGAAGTTGGTGCTGATTTGATGGCTGGCTCACTTATTAAGAATGCAGGTGGCGGTATTGCTGCCTGTGGTGGATATATCGCAGGTCGCAAAGATTTGGTTGAGCTTTGTGGATATCGACTTACAACTCCGGGTCTTGGAATTGAAGTTGGTGCAACCCTCGGACAAAACAGAAGTCTCTTTATGGGACTTTTCAATGCACCCCATGTGGTTGGTGAAGCGCTTAAAACTGCAGTTTTTGCAGCGTCAGTTTATACTGAGTTAGGTTTTAAGGTTACTCCGACTGTGGAAGAGGAAAGACACGATATTATTCAGGCAATTTGTCTTGAAAAGCCTGAAAACCTTATTGCCTTCTGTCAGGGACTCCAAAAAGGTGCTCCGGTTGACTCTTATGTAACACCTGAGCCTTGGGACATGCCGGGCTATGATAGTCAGGTTATTATGTCTGCCGGTGCTTTTACCTCGGGCTCTTCAATTGAACTTTCTGCCGACGCTCCTCTTCGTGAGCCTTTTGCGGTGTGGATGCAAGGTGGACTCAATTTTCACAGCGGTAAGATTGGCGTAATGCTTGCAACAGAAGAAATGCTGAAAAGGGGACTTATAAAATGAAACTTATGCATTTGAAAAGTGGTACAGATGTCCGTGGTGTTGCTGTGTCAACAGAAAAATATCCTGAAATTCAATTGAGTGATGATGTTGTTAAGTTTATTTCAACTGCATTTATAAAGTTTTTGAGTGAAAAAACAGGTAAGTCATATTGTGATTTAACTGTATCCGTGGGACACGACTCAAGAATTTCTGCTGACAGAATCAGAAATGCGGTTATTTCAGTTGTAAGTGGAATGGGGGTAAATGTGCTTAATTGCTCATATTGCTCAACTCCTGCTATGTTTATGACAACAGTTACAAGAAATTGCGATGGTGCAATTCAGATTACAGCAAGTCACCATCCTTTTGACCGTAACGGATTAAAATTCTTTACTCGTGATGGTGGTTTGTCAGGTGAGGAGCTAAAGGAAATTTTAGCGTTTGCCGAAAGTGAACCTTGTATAAACGCGGAAGTAGTTGGGAAAGTTACAGAAATCGATTATATTTCCGAATATGCCCAGATTCTTCGTAATATGATTAAGCAAGAAGTAAACGCAGAGGATTATGAAAAGCCACTTGGTGGATTTAAAATTGCTGTTGACGCAGGTAATGGCGTTGGCGGATTTTATGCTACAAAGGTTTTAGCACCTCTTGGTGCAGATGTCAGTGCAAGTCAGTTTTTAGAGTCTGACGGAATGTTCCCGAATCATATTCCAAATCCTGAAAATAAGGTGGCGATGGAATTTATCCGTAAGGCAACTGTGGAAAACAATTGCGATTTAGGTGTTATTTTTGATACGGACGTTGACCGTGCATCGTGTGTTGATGAAAAAGGTGAAGAAATTAACCGAAATGCTATTGTCGCACTGGCTTCCGTAATTGCACTTGAAAACAATCCTGGTGGAAGTATTGTTACAGACTCAGTTACAAGTGACGGACTCCGTGAATTTATTGAAGGAACTCTTGGCGGAAAGCATATTCGTTTTAAACGTGGATACAAAAATGTAATTGACGAGGCTGTTCGTCGTACAAGTCTTGGTGAGAATTCACCCCTTGCTATTGAAACATCCGGTCATGCAGCATTCAAGGAAAACTATTATCTTGATGATGGCGCATATCTTGTGACAAAGATTATTATTAAAGCAGCCGTTCTTCGAAAAGAAAACAAAAAAATCGGTGATTGTATTGCTGACCTTAAAAAACCTTTGGAGGAAAAAGAGCTTCGTTTTAATATAACAGAAGAAAATTTCCGTGCAATTGGTGAAAAGCTTATTGAAGATATAAAAAATAAGGCAGAACAAAGTGATGAAATGATTTTAGCACCAGATAATTACGAAGGTGTAAGAGTTTCTTTTAAAGATGAAAAAAGAAATGGATGGTTTCTTCTTCGTCTGTCAGTTCACGACCCTGTAATGCCTTTCAATACAGAGAGTGATTCTCAAAATGGTTGTGTGGAAATTTGCAAAATATTTTATAAAATGGTTGAAAATGTAAAGGGAGTTGACTTTACAACACTTAAAGATTTTATAAAAATGCAATAAAAGTGTTGACAAACAGGTCAAAAAAAACTACTATTATATGGAATAGAAGATTTTGAATGGAGGTGTTAGTATGGTATTCGAAAAGGTTCGTGCAATTATCTGTGACCAGCTTGAGGTTGATGAGGATATTGTTACTTTAGATGCTGTTCTTCTTGAGGACCTTGGTGCAGATAGTATTGACCTTGCTGACCTTGTTATGACTCTTGAGGATGAATTTGATATGGAAATCTCTGACGAAGAGCTTGAAAATATTAGAACAGTTGCTGATATTGTTAAGTTTATCGAAGAAAACTAATTAACAATTTCACTTTGAATTATATTAACAGGGACAGAAAATCTTTTGTCCCTGTATCTTTTATGATAAGGAAGAAGAAAAATGGCTGAACAAAAAAAGATGGTTGAGGAAATTACCTCAATGGACGTGGATTTTGCCAAGTGGTATACCGACGTTGTAAAAAAAGCAGAATTAGTTGAATACACAAGTGTAAAGGGTTGTATGGTTATACGACCTTATGGTTATGCGATTTGGGAAAATATTCAAAAAACTCTTGATGGTATGTTCAAGGATACAGGGCACGAAAATGTTTGTATGCCTATGTTTATTCCGGAGAGTCTTTTAAATAAAGAAAAGGACCATGTTGAAGGGTTTGCACCTGAAGTTGCGTGGGTAACTCATGGTGGTAGTGAAAAACTTGAAGAACGTCTTTGTGTTCGACCTACATCTGAGACCTTGTTCTGTGAACATTATGCAAACATAATCCAGTCTTATCGTGACCTTCCAAAGCTTTACAATCAGTGGGTTTCTGTTGTTCGTTGGGAAAAAACTACAAGACCTTTCCTTCGTACACGTGAATTCTTATGGCAGGAAGGACATACAGTTCATGCAACTGCTGAGGAAGCACAGGAAGAAACAATCAAAATGCTCAATGTATATGCTGATTTCTGTGAAAACTGTCTTGCAATGCCTGTTATAAAGGGTGTTAAGACTGCTAAAGAACGTTTTGCAGGTGCAGAAGATACATACACTATTGAAGCTCTTATGCATGACGGTAAAGCGTTACAATCTGCAACAAGCCACTATTTTGGCGATGGTTTTGCTAAGGCTTTCGGAATTCAGTTCCAGGATAAGGATAATAAATTAAAGCATCCATTCCAGACATCATGGGGATGTACAACTCGTCTTATTGGTGCTCTTATTATGACTCATGGTGATGATAACGGTCTTGTTCTTCCACCAAAAGTAGCTCCTGCGCAGATAGTTGTTATTCCGGTTGCTTCTCATAAGCCGGGTGTTAAGGAAAAGGCAACAGAGGTTTACGAAAACCTCAAGAAGATTTGTCGTGCAAAGATTGATTTAAGTGACAATTCGCCTGGTTGGAAATATGCTGAATATGAAATGAAGGGTGTTCCACTTCGTCTTGAATTGGGACCTCGTGATATCGAAAACAATCAGTGCGTTGTTGTTCGTCGTGATACAAGAGAAAAATATTTTGTATCTCTTGATGAGCTTCAGGCAAAGATTCCTGAGCTTTTACAGATGGTTCATGACGGACTTTACAATGCAGCGCTTGAACGTCGCAGTAATATGACTTATGTTGCCCACGATATGGAAGAAATAATGGAAATTGCAGAGAACAAGCCTGGATTTATCAAGGCTATGTGGTGTGGTGACCGCGAATGTGAAGAGGCTCTTAAGGAGCAAGCAGGTGTTACATCACGTTGTATTCCATTTGTTCAGGAAAAAATCGGTGATACCTGTGTTTGCTGTGGTAAACCGGCCGACAAAATGCTCTATTGGGGCAAAGCATATTAAGAAGAATTGGCATCTGGCAATTTTTTTGTCAGATGCTATTTATTTTCGGAGTGGGGTTTAAATATGAAAAAGTATATAATTTTAATCGTTGGGGCTTTGCTTACAATTGCAACTTTTATCAGTCCTTTTGTGTTTTCGTTGTTTGAACCACTTGATATGGGAATAGTTTTTATTATTGCTTTTACACTAATTGGAGTTGCATTGGTATTAGGTAGTTTTTCAAGAAACCTTGTTAAGTTTTTATATCCGTTTGAAGCAGTGACTCTTTTTCTTTTATCGGGAGTGACTATTTACAAAGATGTTTTTGATTTAAGAATGGCACAGGATTACGGTATAATCATTCTGCTAATTACTTTTACGGGTGTTCTATCAGGTACGATAATAAGACAGACCGTGGTTGCAATAATAAGGGCAATTAACAAGAAAAAGTCGAGTAATATTTCTGAGGGGTAGTTGTTTACTACCCTTTTTTATCTTAATAATAAGTTGAATTGAAAGAAAATATGTGTTAAAATTATGGAGTAGAATAAATTGGGGGGAGTGGCCATGAAAATAATTGATATTTCAAAAGATGTAATGACAAGCACCGTTTATCCCGGTGACCCGATTCCGGAGCTTGAACAAGTGAAAACAATTGATGGAGACTGTCAATATAATTTAAGCAAAATTGATATGTGTCTTCACAATGGAACTCACATGGATGCACCGCTACATTTTTTGCCTGATGGCAGTGATATAACAGAAATTTCTCCCGAAGTATTTTTTGGTCCTTGTGTGGTTGTTGAAACGGATATCGAAATAATTACAGGTGCTTTTGTCGAGGAATACTTTCCTCGAAATGCGACGAGAATACTTGTAAAAAGTAATGGTGTTTCAATGTTTCACGAAACGGCTGCATCTGCGCTTTCTGATTTGGGATATATTCTCGTTGGTACTGATGGAATGA